>JACQQN010000063.1 GCA_016206995.1 Candidatus Omnitrophota bacterium
AGCTGACAAGATCCGGCACGTTATAAAACCAATTGTTACGTACTCAGCAGTTCGACAAACCAGTATGCGGCCAAGTCATGTTCCTCCTCTTGGTAGTGGAAGTGATATTTCGGATACTGTCCAGTTTGGAATTGAAAATCGTTTACAAACAAAAACTGGAAAACAGCGGATTGATATCGTAAGTTTTAATACGTATGTTAATTATGCATTCAATAATCCCAACAATGACTCACGTCTCACGACAGCAAATTTTGAAATTATTTTACGTCCGTACGATTGGTTGCAATTCCGTTCCGAGATTGATGTTGATTTAAAACAACACCGAAGAACAGGGAACACATCAGATGTTGTGATTAAAACGAAATATATTGATTTGAAGTTAAACCATCGATATGTGCTCACGTCAAAAGAATCATTGGACGATGATCGCTATTTTAAAAGGGAAACCAATGTCATTACATTTGATGGTACGACGCGACTAAATGATCGGTGGACAATGGGTGGATACTTTCGGTGGGATGTCAAGCGACATTCTTGGCGAGAATATGAGTGGCGAATTACGCGCGACCTGCATGATTGGGTGGTTAACTTTGGCCAAAACATCAGACATACTGAAATCAATTGGTTGGATCATGAATTATTTATTGAATTGCAACTCAAGGCATTTCCTGGTGCCAGTTTTTCAAGTGGCCAACGCGCCGAGTTTCCAGAAGCTCGAATTGGTGAAACTGTTTCAGGTTCTAACACAGCGCCTCCACCCCCTTCGCTTTTAGGATAAAATTTTCGTAATCAAACACTTGATTAACAACAAAAGGAATATTGAAAATGCATATTGGAATTATTGGCTCAGGCCATGTTGGATTGGTGACGGGAGCATGTTTTGCCGATTTGGGTCATCATGTCATCTGCGTTGACTCCGACAAGCAAAAAATTGCAACACTGCAGCGCGGTGGGTGCCCTATTTATGAACCTGAGCTTCATGATTTAGTTCGTCGCGGGGTTGAACATAAGCGGATTCGCTTTACCACCAGCATTCCAACAGTAGTTCGTGAATGTGAGATTTTATTCATTTGTGTCGGTACGCCGCCGCGAGAATCCGGAGAAACCGACCTGAGCGCAGTGGTTGAGGTTGCTAAAGTCATTGCGAAACATATAACAGCTTACCGTCTCATTGTAGAGAAAAGCACCGTGCCGGTAGAAACCGGTGTTCTAGTTAAAAAAACAATTCAAGCAAATTTGAAAAAGCAAGTTACTTTCGATGTTGCATCGAATCCGGAGTTCCTGAGGGAAGGAAGCGCGGTTCAAGACTTTTTGGTGCCAGATCGAATCGTGATTGGTGTCGAAAGCAAGCGAGCCGAGGAGTTGCTCAAGCTTCTTTATCGTTCATTCCGCGCACCACTTTTAGTAACGGATATTAAAAGCGCTGAAATTATCAAGCATGCTTCAAATTCGTTCCTTTCGATGAAGATTTCATTTATCAATCTCATGGCCCGCCTATGTGACAAAGTGGGTGCCGATATCGTGCGAGTAGCTGAAGGGATGGGGCTTGATCCCAGAATTACTCGGAGTTTTTTAAATGCAGGTATTGGTTTTGGTGGGTTTTGTTTTCCAAAAGATCTTTCAGCATTTATTCATATCGCAGAAAAGAATGGCATTGAATTTAATCTTCTGAAAGAGGTGCTTGCGATTAATCAAACGCAAAAAACATATTTTGTTGATTTAGTTGAAAAGAAACTCAATGGAATTACCGGTAAAAAACTAGCGGTTTTAGGGCTCTCGTTTAAACCCGACACGGATGACATGCGTTTTGCGCCATCGTTGGATATCATCCCGATGCTTCAAGAGCGTGGGGCCTCAGTTAGTGCCTATGATCCTGTCGCAATTCCTGAGGCTCGGAAATTTTTTAAAAATGTCCGATTTGTAAAATCAGTAGAACAAGCATGTCAACACGCAGATGCTATTTTAATTTTGACTGAATGGCGCGAATTTCGGGAGATTGATCTCGATCATTTAAAGAAAGTTTTACGGTTTCCTAATATCATTGACGGCCGCAATATTTATGATTTAGAGATTATGAGGTCGAAGAAATTTCGCTATCAGGGAATTGGGCGATCTGCATAATCGGATCACGTATAAGAAAGGAATTCATGAAAGGGATTGTTTTGGCGGGTGGTTTGGGCAGCAGGTTACGGCCATTGACCAATGTGACGAATAAGCATCTTCTCCCCATTTTTAATAAACCAATGATTTATTACTCTATCGAGAAATTGGTTCAAGCAGGCGTTGAAGATGTCATGATTGTTACCGGCGGAACTTCAGCAGGCGACTTCATGAGGCTCTTGGGAAATGGAAGTGCTTTTGGATTAAAAAGTCTCTATTACGCGTATCAGGAAGGTGAAGGTGGTATTGCGCACGCGCTTTCACTTACGGAACATTTTGCATCGGGCGGCCGTATCGCTGTTATTTTAGGAGATAATGTGATCGAAGATAATATCAAGCAATTTTCCGATCGCTTCCAAAAACAAAAACGTGGAGCAAGAATATTGCTCAAAGAAGTTGACGATGCACATCGGTTTGGAGTTGCAGAAATACAAAATAAGAAAATTGTGCGAATTGTGGAAAAGCCCAAGAAACCAAAAAGCAAACTTGCGGTAACCGGGCTTTATTTCTACGACTCGGACGTGTTTGATATTGTCAAAACACTAAAACCTTCGGCGCGGGGCGAGCTTGAAATTACCGATGTGAATAATGAATACTTGAAACGTGGCTCCTTAGAATATGACATCCTGAATGGTTTATGGACCGATGCAGGAACATTTGAATCTTTGCTGCGCGCCAATCGTTATATGCATGCGACAGCAGGTCGCCACCACGGTCAAAAGGGAAGATAATGAAGCGTTTTTTAGTGACAGGTGGGGCTGGTTTTATAGGTTCGAATTTCATTCGTTATCTTTTGAAAAATAATTCTGACGTGAGCGTTATCAATCTTGACAAACTAACCTACGCAGGTAATTTAGAAAATCTAAGAGATTTAGAAAGTGATTCCAAATATCAGTTTGTTCATGGAGATATTTGCAATGCCCGATTAGTTGAACAGCTACTACAAAAGGTAGATTGGGTAGTTCATTTTGCTTCGGAAACTCATGTTGATAGATCCATTGATTGTGCAGATGATTTTATTCAAACGAATGTCGTTGGAACGCGCGTTCTGTTAGATGCGGTTCGTTTGACAGGTCGAATTCATCGTTTCCTTCATTTTTCGACGGATGAAGTTTATGGATCTACCGCCCAAGGAGAATTCAGCGAAGACGCACCATTTCAACCGACAAGTCCATATTCAGCATCAAAAGCAGCTGCGGATTTGATGGTGCAGGCGTATCAAAAGACGCATAAGGTTCCAGCAATTATTTTGCGTGGCTGCAATAATTACGGACCTTATCAATATCCTGAAAAGGTCATTCCTCTTTTTATCACGAATCTCTTGGAAGAAAAGAAGGTTCCACTTTATTCTCATGGTGAGAACTCACGCGAATGGATTTATGTTGAGGATACCTGCCGGGCAATTATGCTTGTAAGCGAGAAGGGG
>JACQQN010000064.1 GCA_016206995.1 Candidatus Omnitrophota bacterium
AGAATTTTCTTCCTGCTTTTCAAAACTGCCTGAAAATACTCGATTTTTTTGAGGAGCTCGAGATACTCCGCTTCGATTTTCTCGCGCTCAAGTGCGGTTAAGCGCTGAAGCTGCATTTCTAAAATAGCTTTTGCTTGCACTTCGGTTAATTTGAAATTTTCAATCAGTGCGTTCTTCGCAAGTTCCGGGTCCTTTGCTGCGCGAATGGTTTTAATAATTTTATCTAAATTCGCAATTGCAATCTTAAGGCCTTCAAGAATGTGTGCGCGTTTTTCCGCTTTATCTAACTCAAAGTGCGTTCTTCGCGTGATTACTTCAACTCGGAATTCGATAAATGCATCAAGCATTTGCTTGATATTAAGAACGCGGGGCTGCCCGTCAATCAGCGCAAGCATGATGATGCCGAAGGTTTCCTGCATTTGGGTGTGTTTGTAAAGCTGGTTGAGCAAGATGTTTGGGTTTGCGTCGCGCTTTAATTCGATCACCACGCGCATGCCGTCCCGATCTGATTCATCACGAATATCCGAAATTCCTTCCACTTTCTTATTCTCAACAAGCCGCACAATCGATTCGATCAAGTTTGTTTTGTTCACCTGATAAGGAATTTCGGTGATAATAATTGCGTCTTTTTTCCCTTTTGTTTCTGAAGTTTCGATGGCCGCTTTTGCACGTACCACAACTTTCCCGCGGCCTGTCTCGTAAGCAGACTTAATGCCGTCTCGACCGCAAATTGTGCCGCCAGTAGGAAAGTCGGGGCCTTTGATAAATTTGACTAAATCTTTTATTGTAAGTGCTGGATCATCAATCAAAGCTATGATTGCATCCACCACTTCTTTTAAATTGTGAGGCGGAATGTTTGTTGCCATACCAACTGCGATTCCGCTTGAACCGTTGACGAGGCAATTCGGAATTCGGCTCGGTAAAATGGAGGGTTCTTCAAGTGATTCGTCAAAATTAGGGACGAAACCGACCGTGTCTTTGTCGATGTCTGACAAAAATTCATCGGCAACCCCGGCAAGACGTGCTTCCGTATAACGCATCGCCGCCGCATTGTCACCATCGACAGAACCAAAGTTTCCTTGGCCATCTACCAAAGGATAACGAAGAGAAAAATCCTGCACCATCCGGACGAGCGTATCGTAAACCGCAACATCGCCGTGCGGGTGATATTTACCAAGGACTTCTCCCACAATACGGGCCGACTTTTTGTACGGTTTGTTAGGTGCAAGGCCGAGCTCATTCATTGCATGTAAAATACGCCGATGAACAGGTTTTAACCCATCACGAATATCGGGAAGCGCTCTTCCAACGATCACGCTCATCGCGTAATCGATGTAGCTCTTCTGCATTTCGTCTTCAATTTGGACGGGGACTATCTTTTCATTTAATGCGTAAATATTTTCATCAGCCATAAAAACTCCTACACATCAAGATTGGTAACTGACTTTGCGTGCCGTTCGATAAATTGCCTGCGCGGTTCCACTTGGTCTCCCATGAGCGTCGTGAACATATCTTCGGCGGCCACTGCGTCTTCCAAAGCAACTTTCAAAATGGTGCGGCGCGCGGGGTCCATGGTCGTTTCCCAAAGCTGTGATGGGTTCATTTCTCCCAAGCCTTTGTATCGTTGAACCGACATGCCTTCTTTCGCTGCTTCTTTTACAAATTCATAAGCATCGAGAATTGATTTTAATTGCTGTGTTGTTTTAGAGCCAATTTTAATTTCGAAAGTGAATTTATCGCTTGGTTTCAAATCGGCCACGTTTAGTCCTTGCTTTTCAAGTTTCTGGATCATCTTTTGCGCTTCGCGCGACTCGAAAATCTCAACCACCTCGATTGTTTCTTCTTCAGGTTTTACTTCTTCCTTGTCTGTCTTTCCTGTTTTTAAAGAAATGTCCTTTCCTTTTTTCTTCTCTTTTTCCTTAACCACTTTGGCGAGTTCGTCGTCCGAATATAGAAACTCCTCTTCGCCTTCATCGCGCCAGCGGACAAGATAGGTAGGGAAGCCTTGTTTTTTTGGCTCGCAAGCGTTGAGGTATTTCTCAAAATTAATTCCTTTGTGCTCGACGAGCATTTGAAGCTCTCTGAATTGAGAAGCGAGTTCGAGTACCGCTCGCAAATCTTTATCCGAATACTTTTGCTTCGATCGAAGGTTTTTTAGCTCCGACCCTTCAGATCCTATCTCAAGCAAAATGGCGTTCATTTTTCCTTCTGTATCTACATATTCTTCGCGCTTCCCTTTTTTAATTTTGTAAAGAGGGGGTTGGGCAATGTAGATGTGCCCTCCTTCAATTAGCTTTTTCATTTGCCGGTAAAAAAAAGTGAGGAGAAGCGTCCGAATGTGGGAACCATCCACATCGGCATCTGTCATAATGATAATTTTATTATAACGAAGTTTTTCAAGATTGAACCCTTCATCAACATCAGAAGTTCCAATCCCCGCTCCAATTGCCGTGATCATGGTCCGAATTTCTTCGTTGTTCAGGACTTTATCAATTTGGGATTTTTCAACGTTGATAATTTTCCCTCGGAGCGGCAGAATCGCTTGGAATCTTCTGTCGCGGCCCTGCTTTGCAGAACCGCCCGCGGAATCGCCTTCCACCAAATAAAGTTCGCAATTTTTGGGGTCATTGTCAGAGCAATCAGCAAGTTTTCCAGGAAGCGAGGCAGATTCGAGAGCGCCTTTTCTGCGGGTGAGCTCTCTTGCTTTTCTCGCTGCTTCGCGCGCGCGGAGGGCCAGCAAGGCTTTGTCCACAATTCGGTTTGCAACTCCAGGGTTTCGTTCATAAAAATCTGCGGCGCCCTCATAAACAACTGACGAAACAATTCCTTCAACTTCTCCATTCCCAAGCTTGGTTTTGGTCTGGCCTTCAAATTGCGGCTGTCTTACTTTCACACTAATAATTGCGACCAAGCCTTCTGAAAGATCCTGACCGCTCAAGCCGCCTTCGATATCCCTTAAGAGATTCTTTCCTTTGGCGTATTGATTGGTCACGCGTGTCAGGGCTGTCCTGAAACCGCTTAAGTGCGTACCGCCTTCGATCGTATTGATGTTATTTGCAAACGAGAAGATGTCTTCGCTGTAGCCATCGTTATATTGAAAAGCACATTCCACTTGGACGTCGTCTTTTTCCTTTTCGATGTATAAAATTTTTGGGTGGAGTGGATTCTTATTCCGATTAAGGTACTGAATAAATTCTGCAATGCCGCCATTATATTTAAATATATGCTCCTTCTTGCCTCGCTCGTCCGCGATGACAATCTCGACTCCTTTGTTTAAAAATGCGAGTTCTCGCAACCGGTTGGAAAGAACGTCAAAGCTGATTTCTGTGCTTTGAAAAATTTGCCCGTCTGGTTTAAAGGTAACCGCTGTCCCGGTGGATTTACTTTTTCCGATGACGTTAACTTTGGAGGCAGGTTTTCCACGTTCGTATTTCTGGTGGTAAACTTTTCCGTCCCGACAAACCTCAACCTCACACCATTCGGAAAGCGCGTTAGTCACTGAAACACCGACGCCGTGCAACCCACCAGAAACGCGATAAGCCTTGTTATCAAATTTGCCGCCTGCGTGGAGTGTTGTCATGACAACTTCGAGCGCGGATTTCTTCTGCGTTTTGTGTATGTCGACAGGAATTCCGCGTCCGTTGTCCGTCACTGTAACGCTTCCGTCCGGATGAACGGAAACGCTTACTTTGGTGCAGTAACCAGCGAGCGCTTCGTCGACAGAGTTATCAACTACCTCGTAAACAAGATGGTGCAGCCCGCGTGATGCCGTATCGCCGATGTACATGGCTGGGCGTTTCCTGACAGCCTCAACCCCTTCTAAAACTTGGATAGTTGTTGCGTCATAAGCGCCTTTCGCGGCGGTGCTTCGTGGTTTCGATTTCGCTTCTTTTTTTGACGCGCTTGGTTTTGTTTTTTGCACTGTTGCCATACTTCAGATAGCTCCTACTTAAAAAGTGGTTTCTTAATTTGAGCCGCCCACGCGGAACCAAATTTTTTCAATTTCTTGCTCACCAAATTCGTTTTGCAATCGTTTTAAAATTAAAGCCCCATACCTTTGGCTCAACTCAAACGCGAATGGTGAATTTTTAACCCAAACAACCACTCCTCTTCCTTGAAAACAAGGAGTGGTAATGGCCGATATTCTATCTCCAACAATCTTGGGCCATATATCAGTAAGCCTCGCGTTCTTTTGCTTGGGCGGCGCCGAGAGTTCCCGAAAAATGTGTTGAATTGCTTGTGAAAGTGGTTTTGTGCTTTCCATGTTTAATGAACGTTTTTTTTAAGAAACTTGCATAGGCATGATGACGTACAAATAATTTCCCTCTGCTTTCAAAAGACCTGGCTTGTCTGATTTTGAAAGTGAAAATGAAATACTTTCGTCTCCTAGACTTTTAAGAGCGTCCATTAAATAAGAAGGGTTAAAACCAATTGATAGATCGTCGCCTGTTACTTTAGCTTCTACCTCTTCTTTTACTTCACCTAAATTTGGTGAGTGTGCGGAAATTAAAATCTTGTCTTTCACAAAATCAAACTTAACTGCCTGCGCCTCTTGCGAGGTGAATAAGGCGGCGCGTTTCACCGCCGCCAAAAAACTTTGTTTGTTGACGATAGTTGTTGTTTTTTCTTCTTTTGGAATCACTTGTTCGTAATTTGGAAATCGCCCCTCAATCAATCGTGAAATTAAAAGCGTTCTGTCTGTTTGAAACGCAACTTGATTTTGTGATGTGGTGATCTTAAGCTTTCCAACCGATAGAATTTTATTCAGCTCTGCGACTGTTTTCGTTGGGATAATAATTTCGATATGTTTTTGAGTGTTTACTTCGAGCTCTTTTTCGATATACGCAAGACGCCGTCCGTCCGTCGCAGCAAATTTAATTTTACTCTGGTCAACAACAATCAAAACCCCGTTTAAAACATATCTTGTTTCATCATGAGAAATAGCAAATGAAGTTAACGCCAAACAATCTTTAAGAGTTTTTTGCTCTAATTCGATTGATTCTTCGGCGTTAATTGTTGGGCGTTTTGGAAAATCTTCCTTCCTAAGCCCCACGATACGGCAATGCGTTTTTTCTGTCCTTATATTTACGGCATTGTTTTTTGCAACTGTAATTAGAACCTCTCCCCCTTCTAGCTCCCGCACGATTTCATAAAACTTTCTTGCAGGGACTGTGATTGCGCCCTCTTTTATAACTTTAGCGGTTGCTTTCGTTGATAAGCTAATTTCTAGATCGGTCGCTGTAAACTCGAGACTATCAGCCCCAGTTGTTTCAATAAGAATATTTGACAAAATAGGCAGAGTTGTTTTTGCGCTTACACCTCCAATAATCAAACTTAATGCGTTAACCAACTCTGTCTTTTGCGCTTGGATTTCCATTATCTAATACTCCTTAGTTTAAAAATTAGTAGCCTTAGTAGGTACTAGGTGATTTTGTTGATAAGTATCATAACTCTTTTAAAGTAAAACACTTACAGATGTTAAAACATGTTTATAATTTATTAGTTGGCACTTAGTAATCAACACAAAATTCTATTTTCGAATTAATTGCGAAATTTGATCAACCACCTTCTGCATCTCTATATC
>JACQQN010000007.1 GCA_016206995.1 Candidatus Omnitrophota bacterium
CCGCAGCTTTTAGAGTCCGGTATTATTGGATACAAAATTAGACCGGAATTGGATTCAAGTTTCCGAAGTTTCATTGCACGGGTACATGAACATGGTTTTAAGGTAATTGTTTACTTGCACGCACCTGGTGCGCCGCGTTGGAAATATCCGTTAGGCCATCCGCAAGCGGGTCAACTTCAACCCGTCGAAACAACTCTTGCATGGATGCGTTGTTTTCAAAGTCCGAACGGATGTGACGTCCATGGACAACATGTGGATGGTTACGATTTGGATGGTTGGTACCTTGATAATGCAGAAATTGGCGATCTCACTCAAGACTATGGTTTTATTAAACAGGTGCGTAAGGATGTCGGTGATGAGGGCATTATTTATCACCATGATTCCGTAGATGTTTGGGCAGGGAATGTCGGCATAGGTAGATGGGTGGTTTATCCGGGCCTTAAGGGAGTGATGATTGATGCTTATGTCAACTATACGCTTACGGGCGAAACCGGTGCGATGGCTGAAGTGGATGAACCCAATGATCCCTATTTAAGGTTTTACACATCTGGCTATGGAATGTCACAAGTACTTGGTTCGCTGGTGAGGAAATCAGATAAGAAACTCGCAATTTCGGAAGGAGAAGTTGAACGTGTTTCGGCACAAAATCTTCGGGGACTCAGCAAGGGTTGGGATGAGTATTACAGACCGTTTTATGAAGAACGTAAACGTGAGTATCTCTGCGCACAAAATCAAGACTCTGATCCTTCGTGTCGGTCAAATCCTCCGGCTCATTTTAATCCAGACGTTGATTGGCCTATTGATTCTGAAACAGGTTGGTTTCGATCTCCAACTAACATTCGGGTAGTTCCGTTGACAGGCACTTCCATGCAAATCGATTGGACGACAAATGGTGACTCAGACAGTGAAGTGGCGTACACGAGTAACGGTGTCTGGTGGCCGACTGGTTATGATCAAAGTTGGGCTCCGGATGGTCCTGATGGTGTTGTGGGTGATCGGGCGCTAGTTTTGGCCCACAGTATTACTGTCACTAATTTAAGAGAAAACACTCCCTATAAATTTAAAATCAGGTCAAGAAATCGAGAAGCCGGCTTCAATGAAGTGATTTGGGGTTATGTCAGCGAGGAAATTTCTACAGGAAGTGCCGATTCTGATCATGATGGAATGAATGATGATTGGGAAATGGAACATTTTGGAAATTTAGATCAAGATGGCAGTGGCGATTTTGATAACGATCAATTAACTAACCTTGCGGAATTTCGAGAAGGAACAAATCCAAAAAATATTGACACCGATGGTGACGGCTTTGCAGACGGTGACGAAGTAAACATCTATCACACGGATCCTTTAGATTGGACCAGTCATCCTCCTGTTGCTTGCAATAATAACAACATTTGTGAAAACGGAGAAACAATTCAAAACTGTCCTTCCGATTGCCAAACTGATTTGCTCGCTTATTGGTCATTTGATTATGGAAATGCGTTTGATCAATCTGGAAATGACCATCATGGAAATGTGCATGGCACAGAATGGACCGTGAATGGAGGTTATCAAGCAAGTGGCGCTTATCGATTTGTATCCGATCTTTATTTTCCTGATTACATTGATACCGGTATCGCGTTAAGCCAAATTGATCAATACAGAAAGAATGATTCTGCATGCGGAATAGATGTTTCCCGTTGTGAGTCAACTATCAGTGTTTGGGTAAAACCGAATGCAGTCAACAAATATAATATTGTCACACATCACTTAGGTGGATTTGATTATTTAAGTGTGGGAACAACAGACTCGCCTGGAAGAGTGCGGACAATGGTTCGAGATGTAGTGAATCAAGTTAATTTCTGGCCAACTTCAAATGGAGGTATTCCTGCAAATGAGTGGTCAAGTATTACGTTTGTGTTTAAAGAGAATGCAGGTTACCAATTTTATATTAATGGCGTGCTTGATAAAGACGTTCAAAATTCCAATCTTCGTTTTTATGACTATACTTCGCAACACATGCTTCCCGCTGAGCGTCGGGCGTTAATTGGTTATGGTTGGCAAGGCGGGAACGAACACTTCGACGGAGTAGTGGATGAGATCAAGGTTTGGAAACGTGCATTATCACCGGAAGACATTTGTCATTTATCCGGAAAAGTTTGGCAGAGCGGTTCTTGTGTCGTCCCACCCGACTTACCTGAATACACTTTAACTCTTTCTACCGAAGGTGAAGGTGCTGTAATAAAAACGCCCGATCAAACAAGCTATACAGAAGGAACTGAAGTCACGCTCACCGCCAATCCAGCTTCCGGGCATCACTTCGTCGAATGGCAAGGAGATCTCGCCAGCTCTACGAATCCAGTTACGATTACGATGGATGGCGCTAAAACAGTCACTGCTCTTTTCGCACCGAATTTACCAAATCAATACACTTTAAGAATTTCTTCTGATCATGGTCATGTGGTCCTTAATCCATCGGGCGGTACTTATCATGAAGGGGTTGAGGTTCAATTGACTGCAATGCCAGATTCGGGTTATCAATTTAGTCGTTGGGAAGGAGACCTGTCGGGCGCCGAAAATCCAAAATCAATCGTAATGGATCGCGAAAAATCTGTGGCAGCGATTTTCCATGCGACACTAGCCCCTCAAAATCAGCCGCCTCGAGTGAATGCAGGCTCTGACCAAACCATTACATTTCCTGCGGTTGTAAATCTAGATGGAACTGTATCGGATGATGGTTTGCCTAATCCTCCGGCAAGGGCGAGTTTGACTTGGTCCAAAGTTTCTGGTGCAGGCGTGGTCACATTTGCGAATCCGAATGCCATTGATACTCAAGCAAGTTTTTCTAAAACTGGAACTTATCTTTTACGACTTACCGCAAATGATTCAATTTTGGAAACTTTTGATGAAGTAACCATTACCGTTGTATCTAATGCAGGCGGAACCCCTCGAGGAGGTGATGAAAATAATAATGAAGGTAATGATAACAACAATGACGACAACACCAATAATAACTTTCCGATTATAGGAGGTGGCGGTGCTTATTTCATTCCACAGCTAGGGGGTTCAGAAGCTGGTGGAGAGCTATCTTCCCCAGCTCTCACCGAAGATGGAGTTGATGCGGTGGGTGATGTCAGCAGTGGTAACACCCCCGGTACTTTTATCGGAACTCCTTCAGCACCAGAACTGCCAACACCTGAAGGATCATCTTCCAGTCGCCTTTTAAGTCCGCAAGAGATGAACCAGCTCCTTGGTTTTGGGAAGGATTTAGGATCTCAACTAGGAACCCAAAAAGAAACCTTGAAAACACCTCCTATAGAAAAGAAGGAAGCGCCCCAACCAAAGCCAAAATCTGAAAATGAGCCCTTCTTTTACCTGAAGAAACTTTGGGGTTTCGGTCCCTTCGCGATTTACCAAAGCATTCTTACTAATACCCAGTATCAGGATGGTTTTGCGCTTCCCGTGGATCATTGGGAAATCTCCCAACTCCCTCATTTAAGCTTCTACATTTCAAAGCGGGGGATTCTTTTCCATCTTCGTATTCCGAGGGGAGAAGAGAAGGTGAGAGCTTATATTTCTTTAAAAGCCCGTCGCACAAATTCACAGGAAACCATTCACGATTATGCGGAAATTTCTTTTGCACCTTCAAATCACGAAATGATTGCGGAGTCACACCATGATTAAAAGTTCTTTGTGTGAAGAGCGCTGGAAGGTGAGCAAGTTCTTTCGCTTGTTCCTATTTGCAGGATTTCTTGCCATTCGGCTCTTGGGTTTTGATGTTCAATTGCTTGGAAAAAATGTTTTTGCTTTTCCTGATGATGAAAACGCTAGACCTAGGGAAACTAATCACACTCCCGTTTTTAGTGAGTTCCCGAGGGGTGGTTACATCGTTGCTGGCCACACGACCCGATTTGCAATCACTGCTTCAGATGAAAATCCGGACGATATTTTAACATTTACCATTGAGGGAAATCCAAACCCCTTGGATTTTGGAGCGACCCTCGAACCAAACCCTGAAGATCCCACTCGTTCAGTCATTTTTACATGGACGCCGACGAGACGAAGTCGATATCCTGATTCTTGGATTAAAGTAACAGATCAATCAGGAGCTTTTGATGTCGAGTTATTCAATTTTGTTGTTCTAACGGAAGGATCTGATGAAGGAATTCCTCAGGTAAGGCTCGCGGGCCCCGCTCGTTTTGCGCCAAACTCACCAAACCATTTTGAAGTATTCGCTCTTTCGTCCTACGGTTCTGAGCTTGAATATCATTTGACGATGACGAATCAAGCCGGAGAGCCCGTTGAACTTGGTTTTGACTGGCAGTCTTCAAATCAGTTTGAAGTTTCTATTTCCCATAGCGGAAACTACGTGTTGAAGGGGCAAGCGCGCAGTCGGGGAAGACCAAATATCTTAAATTCAATCACAAAAAATATCCGCGTTTTGAATTCAGAAGAAATCGTGCCGTCTCCCATCGAACCAAGGATTAGTTTAATCGGAAGGGGCCAAATAGCGCTTCAATGGTTTTCAGATCCTGCAAATAACACAGTGACACAATACGAACTTATCCTTCAGCGGCAAGATGGTAATACAGTGCAACAGGTAGTCCGTCAAGTTAACGTTCCAGATCCGGCAAATGAAGCGACATCCTATACCTTTGTTTACGATTTCGCGGATCAAACTCAAACAGATCTCCAGAATTTTTTTCAAGGAATGCAACAAAAGCATATCACGGCGGCATGGTTTACCATCAATGTCATTGAAGTTGACCAGGCGTCCACGCTTTACAGCATGGAGAATATTCAGTTTTATTTATGGGCTTACTTTCCGTATGTTCGTGGAATCGAGAGCAGCTATTCTTTAGTAGATGAAACTGTCACGCTTTTTTTTAGTGGGATCGAACTTCCTGGAAACGGGCTTTACTCAGCTAATTTGGTTCGTATTTATCATAATGAGGAAGTTGAACCAATTATAGAAGTGCCAGCATCCGATCGGCAAATTATAGTTCCTGGGGTTATATCCGGTGATGCGGGAGTTTTTTATCTCACGGTTGTTGATGAAGGAAATCCTCCCAGTGTTCCAACGCTCGAAGGGCTTTCGAAAATACATGCGCCGGCATTTAAAGTTCCGCAGTGTCATGATGGCATTGATAACAATGGAGACGGACGTGTAGATTTGAACGACCCCGGTTGTTCTGAGATGACAGATCGATTTGAATACAGTTATGAAGATAATCTTGACCTGCGAAATCGCGTTTTGGTGATTTATAACCGCAATACAACGGACAGTCGAGAAATTGCAGAACATTATATCGCTCAGCGACAAATTTCAGAAGATCGAATGTGTGGTGTCCAGCTTCCGCCCGGGCATTATGCGACTGCTGAACAATTGCTGGGAGCTCGAAAGACGATCGTCGAAGAATGTATTTGTAATGTTATTCCATCGGGAAATCAACCCAATCCTTGTGATGTGGCTCATATAGACGACGTCGCTCGCGTTTCTCCAATTACGCACCTTGTTCTAATTCGCGGAATACCTGCTCGTTTGACAGGAACAAATTGGACGGACGATGAGGAAGATCCGTCGTTTGATTTTTTTCTAAGCTTTGCGCTTTACCGGGATATGGATCAATTTTTTGTATTAGAGCCGGGTGGTCAACTGAACACTTATTTTGGTGGCATGTCGTCTGATACAAAAGATTTTCAAACTTTTGATCCGATCAGTGGATTCATTAGGCCCATTAATCCAAGCTTAGACAAAATGGTGGCTTATGGACGCATCGAAGCCATGGACAAAGAAAGAACTTTTGCTTTGATTGATCGAACTGTAGCAGCAGAAGAAAAAGGGGTTGGGGGAAATTTTCTGTTTGGGTTGCCAGGTTATTATTCCAGTCATTTGAATGAATTCGTTTTATTCCGCTTTTTTAGAGATCTGACATCAAGCCGCGAAGCTCAATGCCGCGATTATCTTGTAGAACCCTATGGCGAATGGCCTTATCAACAGTGTCGAATGGGAGCAGCGGCATCTATTCTTGGTACGCGGATTCCTGGTGAAATAGGTCAAAATACAATTCCTCGCGCGATGAATGCCGGTATTTATCTTGGCAGTGCTCTTGCGAATGGCCACCATGCATTTGACGGTTTCGAGAACATGCTCAATTGGCATAAAACCGATTATGATTGCATCGAATTATGTAAAGATTTCGGTGATCCAACGCAAGTTGCAAATTGCCGCCTGCGTTCTACTGATTATTTCAAAGAAATTAACACGGATTGTGTGGGTGCCGCGGATGGTTTTTTAGGTTGGCAATTCCGGTCTTGGCCCGTTCAATATTATGGATTCTTTCCACCCGGATGGGAATTGTGGTCTGGCGGTAACGGATCGGTTGATCGGACGCCTCCACTTCAAATTACCGCTCCCGATGCTTACCGTGACAATCAATTTCAAGATGATCAATACCTTCATTTTGGCGAGCCTGATAGTCTCCCAAACCCACAATGTACCAAGGAGAATGGCGATGTTGAACCTTGCCCCGAAATGATTGGGATTGATCTCACGAAATCATTCCTTTTTAATCCGCTACTTAGCCCAAGCGCCCCAAAGAATTTCATCGTTCGTTTTCGCTATCGAAGCGGCGCAGCTACTGCAGGGGGCGTGATTGGAGTAGGTGGTTATTTTATTAAGGAAGACAACTCGGTGAACCACCTAACCAGTTCTTCTCTTCCAGTTACACCTTCCTTTGGAGTATGGCAACCTGCGGAAACTACTTTGACTATTTCTGACATTACATTGCCGATTCGGAGTTTAACCATCCAAATCAGTGCAAGCCTAAACCAAAGGGTGACACATTTTGTTGACATTGATGGCGTCGAGGTAGTCGATGCGGACACAAGGCAAAATATCTTAGAGGTAGATATAGGGAGTTTTAACAAGCCATATATTGGATCCACTCATCCAGGTGATTATGCAGCAAATGTCATTGACCGGCTTGGTGGAATTGGCTGGTGGGGAAGTTCGTCACATTTTCGTACCGGAGGTTACGCATTCGCCGAATATGAAAAGATTGCAGGCGCTTTTTATTCTGGAAAAAGTTTGGGAGAAAGCCTTGTCTATGATCATGACGCATTGTCAGGCATCATTTATGCAGATCCTCTTTATCAACCATCCGGTGCGAAAATTTATGTGGATGATGGTTTTGAGAAACTAAATGATGATTCAGTTGGATTTATCTTTCATCGATATGAAGGAACTCACATCCACAAAATTTACATCAATGCATTCCATGGAAAAAATAATTTGAATACAACGAATTGGTCACTTTCTATTTGTCGTGAGAACGATATTGATGTGTGTGACGCGAGCGCAGCTTGGGAAGAATTTGAATCTGGAACAAATGCTGTTTTTAAACACCAAATTACAACACCAATCATGAACTTGATTGAAGATCCTTCTGCCAATCAAAATCTTATTATGCGATTGCACGTTTGGAATTCTTCCGAACCTGCCAATGACCTTAAAAATTATGGCTATTTTCATTATGAATCATCCGGTGGCGATTGGGATCAAGATGAATTGTTGGACGAATGGGAAGAACAATATTTTCCAGATGATTTGACGCAATTGAGTGGTGATGGTTTTTCGGATTTCGACCACGATGGATTAAGTGATTTTGATGAATGGCGAGCCGGAACCGATCCTACAAAATCCGACACTGATGGCGATGGATTGTCAGATGGAGACGAAGTTCATCGGTACCATACGAATCCTACACGTGCCGATACAGATGGGGACGGTATTTCGGATGGTCAGGAAGTTCAAAATGGTACTGATCCGTTAAATCCTAATGATGCGCCTGCAAATTTCCCTCCTCGCTTAAATCCGTTGCCCATCATGCATTTTGAAGCGGGCCATGAGGTTGTTTTTACAGTCCGGGCGACAGATGTAAATATCAATGACCAACTGGTGATCAGCATCGAACCTTTGGCCGAATCAACGGACCCTGTTACTTTAGGAGCAACCATCACTTTCGATCATCAATCAGAAGAAATCCGAACCTGGACATACCATTGGCAAACTCAAGATCCAGATCACCAAGGAAGATATCAATTTCAAATTATTGTAGAGGATCCTTCTGGCCTGAGTGATCTCAAACAAGTAGATCTTAATGTGGATTCTCCAGGGGTTGGTGAAACTGTATCCGTACCGATCCTTACAGTTGAGCCGCAGACCGCGTACGGGGCGTACGTGCGCGTTGGCGAGGAAGCAGTGTTTACAGCGTTGGCTCAGGATAGTCTTGGGCTTCCAATCGATTATCAATTTGGAGAACTCGTGAATGGGAATGTCATCGAACGAGATTGGCAAACTTCAAATCAATTGACTCTTTCTTGGAATGAACCTGGTAATCACACCATGTTGGTTCAAGCAAGAAGCCGAAATAATCCTTCTGTGATGTCACCTCAACAAGGGAGCACATATATTGTTGTTAAGGGACCAAACAATATTCTTCCACCTCCCTATTTAATTCCTGTTGAGCTTACAGGACGCGCGCAATTTGATTTAGCTTTTTATTCAAACCCACTGAATGAGGGATTGATCCGTGGTTATCAAGTGACTGTAAGTAATTCGATCGCCTCTTCAACTCTCCCCCGTTATCAATTTACAATTCCTGTCCCTAACCCAGATCATGAAGTGAGCATTTATCATTCTTTGCTTGATATGATGTCCAATGACGATTTGAAAGCAATTCTCGAAAAGGGTCTCAAGAATGGAAGAATTTGGATCTTTGTTCAAGCTGTTCCGGTGAGTGAAGGCCCTGATGTTTTACCGGTGATTTATTTCCGCTCTTTTTTTACAGCACCGGACCAACTTCCTCAAGTGCAAAATATACAAACAACCAATATTACTTATGACACTGCCGACATCGATTTTGAAGTTACCAATCCAGGAGGATATTATCATCCGGACGCTTTTAGAGTCTATAGCGCGCTGGACGATAGATTAATTGATGAAGAAACCGGTACTCATTACACTTTAACAGGTCTTACGCCAAATACTATTTATGAAAACACCTTTTATATCCGTCCCGTAGATTCCGCAGATCCAGAGATTCAAGGCGCAAAAACTATTGTGCCACGATTTCAAACCAATCTTGATCCCTCCACCTTTGATGGAATTCTTTTAAATAGTGGAAATCCTTTGGATGGCGGCGAGGGGCTTACATATCTTACATATCTTGGATATGACGACTTCACCTTACTAAAAACTGGAGCTGGGGATCTTATTTATTCAACGTCATCCACCCATTTCGGACGAATTATGGGTCGCTTGAATGCATCGAAACATTGGGAACTATGGGATGGCTCTTCCTGGAATGGTGACCCAACAGTTATTCCTGATTCTATTTCTCATTCAATGGCAACGTATCGTTATGTGAGTATGCATGAGGAATCTGAGCATCCGGGAGGGTTATTTGGGCTTGCAATGATTCCATTTGGAGGGTTTGGCTTTGGCGCGCGCGGTGGAATGGATCATCATGGTTTGCCAACCGGCTTCCGGTTTGATCCTCAAAATGGGTTTAAACAGTGGTATGGAGGCGTGAATTATCAATCTTATCTTTTTAAATCAGTTATCGATTCTTGGAGTGGTGTCGCGGGTGGTGGCGGGGGTAATCGAAATGTTGATTTTGCTTTTGATCCAGTTTTAAAAAAAGGTTTGGCGGTGGGAACGATTGGGAGGTATGCATTTGCAAATCCTCGATATGAGAATCAGCTCACCGCTGCTTTGTATGATCATATGAATGCGCAGCAATCGTGGTTCCGTTGGGACCAGGGAAATTGGATTCCTAATGAAAGTTGGCCAGAAGGGTCAGTTACGGCTGACCAAGGAGCTTGGATTCTTGATCCCGCGCCGGAACATGCCTCTGAATATTCTTATCACGATCCTCGCGTGACTCACATCGAAGGAACAAATCGCTTTTTGGTGACATTTAATTATGGAGTCGGATCGAACAGTATTTCTCATATGACAACAGCCGCGTTATACGAACCTCAAGGGCAAGGTGGCACACCACAATGGTATTGGTGGAATGGCTCTGCTTGGGAGACGAGTGGTTCTTACCAATATAATTCTTTGGGGCCCAATACCGAAGGAAAGAAAAGAAAGCAAATTGATGTAAGAGATGGAAAAGTTTCCATGTTTTTTATGGAAGCCAATCAGATTAAAGAAGTTATTTACGATAACCAAGCAGCGACTGGCGGAGAAGTGTCTGGACGGTGGGGAGGAATTGAATCTGTTTTTTCACAACCTCCCTTAACCAACGTCTCAGCATTTGATGTGACAAAAAACGCTGACGATACCCTGTGGCTTTTTTATGAGACATCTCCTGGAAACATTTATTTCACTACAAAGCCATATGAAGGTTCATGGGGCACTCCACAACTTTTATATGCTGATCATGAAGGCTTTGAGTTTTTGGGTATAGAATTCGTGGGGCCAAATCTTCCTGTTTGTTTCATTGCTAAATCTTCTCCAGATGGGGTGAATCATCTTTATGCTGTTTCGAAGCCTGACAATTATTGGAGTGGTGAAGTTCCCTTGAATGTTAACCCACTCCCACCGCCAACCATACTCCTTGATTCAGCAGGAGAAGAAACAAGATTGACGTGGGCTTCTAAATTTGGAAATCGTGGTGACGGCCAACTTGCCATGGATGACGATGGCTACTTTTATATTCCTGAGACACTAGGGTTTGCCGTGGATGTTTATAAGCCAGCGGAAGATCCCGCCAATGCATCTGCGCACAAATGGGGGGGCTTTTCAGATTATTTTCATTTTTCTGGTGGAGCAGATGTTTATGAGCGAAGGCATAAAGTATTTTTGACAGACAAACTGATTCATTGGGGCGG
>JACQQN010000068.1 GCA_016206995.1 Candidatus Omnitrophota bacterium
CTTCTCGAGCACTATCTTTGGAATCATATTTTCCAAGAAGTGCTTTGACGGATTCGCGCTTAATAAAAGGAAGCTCGCGATCAATCGCTCCATATGCCATTGCTTCGTTAACCGTTGCGTCCGGTGATTTGAAAACGTGGCTTGGCCGGTTGTGGCAATCAATACAATCCATCCGCCTCATTTCACCTGCCGGTGGTTTGTCAGCCGTAAACTCAGACTCTTTATCAACAAACACTTCTTCCTTTCCATCCGGGTGAATTGCTTTTACCCAGGGAATGGTTTGGCGTTTCTCATCACTCGCCACATAATAAACTTTGTTGTTGATATTCATGTGCCAATGAATTCCTTCGCGCTTGCCGTAAGGTGGCGTGCCTCCTCCCACAAACATCAACATACGGACATTCCACGGCGAGTTTGTTTCGTCAGACAAAAAGTAATGTCGATCCTGATCAATCGCTCCAAAAAACTTTTGCGGCCAATGACATTGTTCACAGGTTTCTTGCGCCGGGCGCAAATTTTTAACAGGCGTTTCAATGGGTCTGGAATATTTCTTGGCGATCACTGAATAAATTTGATAAGCGCCTGACAGTTTGGAACGTACGTACCAACCTGCTCCTGGCCCGATATGACACTGAACGCAAGTCACTCGCGCATGCGGCGAATGCTGGTAGGCAGTGTGTTCCGGTTCCATCACTTGATGGCATATGGTCCCACAAAAAGCAACGGATTCAGTAAATTCGTAGGCACGATAAGTACCATACATCGAAAAAAGCAAGAAAAGTGTAACAACCCCGACGGCTACCAACGCAATTTTTTGATGTGTTGGATGATTAAAATCAATATGGGGGAATCGCCTGACATACCCACGCTTCACTCTCTGGCGGCGCTCCCGCCACGCGCCATAGACGACCAGTAAAAGTGCTGCAACCAAAAAACCCGGCAGGATCAGAAAGGCAACTGCTTCGACATACGGATTATGTTCTTTTGCAATGAAATCCAATATGATTAAGAAAAGGAGACAGGCAAAAAGAACAATTGCCGCAATTCCTGCAATGACACTGATCCAATTTTGAAACGAACTTTTCCATCGATTTTCTTGATTCACAATTTTTCTCAACTTTCCCTTAAATATGAACGGCGCTTTTTAAAAAAAGAAAAGCGCCGTTTTTCAAATCCCAACTTTCTATGATCACACTCTTAACCCCGTGTACAAGTTTTCCCTCTCCCTTTGGGAGAGGGATGGGGTGAGGGAGGGTCAAGAGTTACCATACCCTCATCCTAACCTCCTCCCTAGAAGGGAGAAGGAATTACATTCGGAAACTTGTACACGGGGTTACACTCTTACACTTTTAACAAAATTAAAACTATGGCACAGCAGGCGCTTTATTTTTCTCTGCCTCGAACAATGAGGGACGCCTGTTTGCATTTGAACTTACCAAATGAGGAATCCCGTAGATATCAATATCATATTCTTTCCCGAAAAAATGCCTCTTCGATTCTGAGAAATATCCCATGGTTCCAAGAATCAATAAGGATAAAAGCGCAAGAATGCCAATAGTCATTGAAATGGGCCTGTGAAGTGGGTGGCGATTGGAACTTTTGTCGAGCAGCGGCCAAGCTAATAGGAAAAGAGGACCGATCCCAACAACAAAAATCCCAACAAGTTTCGGAAAGTACTTGATGACTTGATACATGGGTAGAAAATACCACTCTGGTTTGATCGCTAGAGGAGTTGTTAAAGGGTCCGCTTTCTCTCCCAAATCAAAAGGAGTTAAAATTGAGAGTGTAATTAAAATCCCAAGCAGAATAAAAAAGACAACCCCTTCTTTCAAAACATGATTTGGGAAGAACGGAGTGCCTTCTCCTGGTTTGGTTTCTTTTTCAGAACCAACGGGGTCCATCGTCGCAATCCCTTGAATTCGAACCAAAACAAGATGGATCAAAACAATAAAAAAGAGAACCCAAGGCAAAATAATCACATGAACCACAAAAAATCGGGAAAGCGTCTCGCCGCCTACGTTAAACCCCCCACGCAAAAATGTTTTAATCCATTCTCCCAGAACCGGAATCGCACCAGCCACCTCCGTACCCACGGTTGTCGCCCAATAAGCCAATTGGTTCCAAGGAAGAAGATATCCCGTAAATCCAAACACAAGCGTCAATAAAAATAAAAACACACCAAAAACCCATGTTAATTCACGAGGTTTCTTGTAAGATCCCGTAATAAAAGTCCGCAACATGTGAAGAAACACCACGATCAGCATGAGATTAGCTCCCCAGGCATGAATTTGCCGGTAGAGCCAGCCCATATACGATTTGGTCATAATAAATTTCACACTTTCAAACGCCTCGTTAACCGTTGGGCGATAATAAATCAAAAGCAAAATTCCTGTGAGCACCTGACTCACAAACAAAAAAAGCGACATGCTACCGAGCGTATGTGCCCAACTAATGTTCTTAGGAAGCGGTTTGTGAAGTTGTTTTTGAACGGGCCCCTTCAATTGCTCAAGATCAAACCGTTCTGCAAACCATTGTTTCAAACGATGTTTCATCGAGACAACTCCAAAATTTTATAACTTAACAAAAACTTTTCCGTCCATCACTTGAACTGGATAAACTTGAAGCGGCCGCGGGGGCGGCCCTGCAACTACATGGCCGTCCAAATCAAAGAAACCGGCGTGACATGGGCAGGCAATTTGATTCTTCTGACTGTCCCAAAAAACGATACAGCCCAAGTGTGTACAAACGGCTGAAAATGCCCGAAATTCCTTTGCGGTCCGTACAACCAATAATGTTGTTCCACCCGTTACCATTTTTTTTGAACCCCCAACTGGGATCTCATCTTCCCGCCCAATCTCGGCCATTCCAGTTGCAGGCCCACGATGCGTCACCGGCCATAAATAAGCGAGTGCTGGCGCTAACATCCCAGCAAGCGTTGCAAAAAGTCCGCCCCGAATTAACCAATCTAAGAAACTTCGACGGGGCATTTTCTGATCAAAAACATTCTCATCCATGATCTTACTTCTCACCTTCACGATTTGTTTTGTTAGGTTGATTCTTCTTTCGTTCAGTCTTGAGACGCTTGTATTTTACCCATAAAGCAGCGGCCATTGCTAAGATGAAAACCCAAATTGGAATTAATGCCGTTTTTCGCCATTTCAAGGCTTCCCTTTTTTGGTGGATTTGAGTAGTGATCTTATCCGCCACTTCCGAAAATTTTGCGGCTAATTCTGTGATTCTTTCTACCGACAAAGAGTGTTGAAGGGGCGCCATGACAATCACATTGGTTTTTGCTTCTTCGAGCGAACCAGTCTCTTCTTCCACAAAAATTCCTTCGATCGAGGCTTGTTTTACTGAAGATTCTGCTGCCTTTAATTTTTCTCCCGATTGGTGAAAAACCTGCCATATCGTTTCTCCAGCTTTCTCTTCAGAACTGCCTTTTTCATGACATTTAATACAAGTGGTTCGGTACAAATCGTTACTTGCTCGCTCAACACCATGATTGCCATGGCAAGAAATACATTCCGAGAACCGGCCTGCTGCCATTGGCTTCGCATGCATGCTTTCCAAAAAGTATTTCTTCTCATTCACATGGCATTTACCACAAGCAGAGCTAATCTCTTTAACGCCTGGCGGAACTGCGCCGTGGCTTCCATGACAACTCACGCAAGTCGCTGCTGAAATATCCTTTTTTTCAAACAGAGCAATACCGTGCACACTTTTCTTGTAAGTCTCAAAAATATCTGTGGGTAAACCATACGGCTTCATCAAAGCTTCACTACCATGGCAATGGTTGCATGTTTTTGGAACGTTGAGCGGATAAACGGAACTGTTGGGGTCGGTAATGGCTAGCACATCATGATAACCATGACAATCACTGCAAACAGCTACTTTGGTATTTGCTTCAAGAAAAAGTTTTTTGCCATGAGTACTTGTTTTATAACGTGCAAGTTGATCTGTGGGAACCCCATAAAAATTCATAACTTCCACGTTCGCGTGACACGCACCACAAGTTTCTGCAATCTTTTTCTTATCAGGAATCCCTATATAGCCCGTGTTAGGCCCCTTGGCACTTTCTTTGTCTTTAGCGGTTGGATCCCCACCGTGACAATTGTGGCAGGAAATATTTTGCCGTCCGTGAATGCTTTCTTTAACTTCTTCCCAAATATCGGAATGGCAAGTAACGCAGGAACTTGCTTCGGACGACTGGGCTAAAACAATGGGTGTTGATGCAGAAAAAAAGGTGGCCGTAAACCAAAAAATGATCAGTACCGCCTTGGTCAGAAATAACTCCTTCTCACCGCAGCCCTTCCCCACCCGGCGGATGGTCATAGGTTTTATGAGTGCTCTCGTGCAAAAGCTTCGTTAATTGCCACAAATAATCATGTCAAAAACTTAAGCGTTCTTAGGAATTGGGTGTTTGATTTTCTCGAACCGTTCTTTATAGTCAAACGGCTTAAACGTAGGATTCTTTTCATTGTGACACTTGGCGCAAGTTTGTTCATTTGGGATTAAGAGGCCTGCTTCTTTTGCTGCTGCGACATCTTCCATCACGCTCTTCTTCATATAATCTTTCCCAGCTCCATGGCATGATTCACACGATATGCCTTCTTCAACCGGAATAATCTCTGAAACCTTCTCCTTAGAAAATCCATAGGCAGTCGAATGACATTGCAAACACTCGCCGCTTGATTGTGGATCAGTAACCCCCACTTTTGATGCTACTTCTTTCGCTTCAGGGGTTCCAAGAGTTTCAAATGCTTTTGCGTGTTTTGAATTCATCCAAATATCGTATTGTGCGCCTTGCGCTTCTGTCTTGTGACAAATGGCACACTTCTTTGCGCCAACAAATTGATGAGAAGGCGCTTCTGCTTGAACAACGGACGCCATGAAAAAGAAAAAACCGATGGAAAACAAGAAACTTTTGAGAAAACTTTTTGGAAATTTGATAAGCCCTTTCATAGAACGCCCTCGCTCTTGTTACTTTTATTTTCCGTTGTCAATATTTTAAAACTTAATCTAATAAAAACAAGATGAATATTAACTCACCAAGAAAACTTGTCAGTGACGGAGATCACACGGATCAATTGCCAGTCGTCAATTTAAGCGCTTATGGATCTTTTGTAATAACTCGTCCGGATCAAACGGCTTCGTAATATAATCTTCGATACCTTCGGCGGCAAATAAGTCTTTCATTCCAGCATGCGAGGTTAAAATCATGATGGGAACGCTTCCAGTAGACGACCTTGACTTAATCTCACGAACTAATGTATAGCCATCCATTTTTGGCATCCGGATATCTACGATAACAAGATCTGGCTTTTCTTTTTCTATGGCTTTTAAACCTTCGTCACCATCTGATGCAAGAATAATGTTAAACCCGTTTGCCTCCAAACGAATCTTGATGAGACTTCTCACATCTGCATCATCATCAATCATCAAGATCTTTTTAGCCATTGCTTCCTCCACTACATATGTATATGAATACGACATTCCTTCTGTACGCTTGACAAGAACTTCTTCATTGACAATTTTTCTTGGTTGTCAATAATAGAGCTCTTTCTTTCCTTAAATTACCTCATTGGGGGCGTAGCTCAATTGGTTAGAGCATCAGATTGTCGATCTGAGGGTTGCGGGTTCAAGTCCCGTCGCTCCCGCCATCACTTCAATTTAAAACAATTCTAAGGTAGCAATGACTGGAGCTCTTCGCTCTCAAATGACTAGTCCCGAGTAAAGCGAGGGGCAAGTCCTGTCGCTCCCGTACTCATTTACCTCTCAATAACTAAATTAACTTAAATAGATAATGAGTACGCCCTGCGGAGCGCGGTTCGCGACAAAGGGCTTCAAAATAATTCTTACTCATAATCTAATATTCTTACCGTTCCAAAACTTTCCGAAATGCTCGCGGTAAATTTTCAACAATATCTCCGGCAACCAGCGAGACTTCACCAACTTTTTTAACTGCGATATCCCCTGCCAAACCGTGGACATAAACTCCCGCACACGCCGCATCAAATGGTTTGAGTCCCTGGCCTAAAAGTGCAGCGATAACACCCAAGAGCACGTCACCTGAGCCAGCGGTTGCCATGCCTGGATTTCCAGTAATGTTTATGTAAACGTTACCTTGAGGAGAAGCGACCACTGTTTTGCTCCCTTTAAGCACTAAAATGACTTTGAATTTTCTTGCAATATCACGAGCGCGCTGCAATCGTTCCTTCTCATTTCGCAGAGAAGCTCCGTGAAACAACCGGATAAATTCGCCGGGGTGAGGCGTGAGAACCGCAGGCGTTTTGAGTTTACAAAAAAGACTTGTTTCCCCCTGAAAAGCATTCAACCCATCTGCATCAATTACCATAGATTTTGCTGATGCTAAGACAAGTTTTCGAATGAGGCGAGAGGTTTGTGGGTTTCTAGAAAGACCTGGACCAACCGCAAAAACATTCTGAGTTTTAAGAAACGTTTTAATTGGCTTTAAAGCACCAAAACTCAAGGCGCCATCTTTCGTTTCGGGAAGTGGTTTTGTCATTAATTCAACAAAGCGCTTTGTTAGAGGAAGCGCTAAACTTTTCGGAATGCCAACCGTTACGAGACCTGCTCCCGATCGCAGCGCAGCCATTCCAGCGAGGACACAAGCTCCACTCATTCCACGAGACCCGGCCAAAATGAAAATTTTCCCGTAATCACCTTTATGGGTCTCTCGTTTACGGCGAGGAAGGAGTTTTTGAATTTCTTTTTGAATCGCCATGATTTCGCCCTACCGCATTGAATAAATCATTTCGCTAACGGCTTTACGAATTCCAACAAATACAGCTCGCGCGATAATGGCGTGCCCGATGTTCAATTCTTCAACGCAAGGAAGCTGTGCCACTGGTTTCACATTTTCATAATTCAAGCCGTGGCCCGCATTAACACCCAAACCGAGCTCGTGAGCATATTCTGCGGCATCCCGAAGACGCTTCAACTCCCTTTTTCTTTGGCTGCCGCGAGTTCGAGCATAAACTCCTGTATGAAGCTCGATAAAGTCCGCGTTCACTTCACTTGCAACACGAAGTTGAGCGGGTTCCGGATCAATAAAAAGACTCACTGTAACGCCTTTTTTCTTTAATTGATTGACCACCGTAGCAATTTGACGTTGTGCGTGGCGGAGATCAAGACCGCCTTCTGTTGTTAATTCTTTTCTTTTTTCGGGAACCAAACAAGCCTTCTCAGGCTTGATATGAAGGGCTACGCGAACCACATTGGGTGCAATGGACATTTCCAAATTCAGAGGCACCTTGATTGCCTGTTTTAAAATGAAAACATCACGATCTTGGATATGCCGTCGGTCTTCGCGCAAATGAACGGTAATTCCCTTTGCGCCGCCCCGAACACCCTCTTGGGCAGCTTTGAGAAGATTAGGGACAATATCTTTACGAACTTCACGAAGGGTCGCAACGTGATCAATATTTAAACCAAGCGTTACCATCTAAAATATCAGAACCTATTTAATGACTCTTTTTGATCGTAAGTTTTACTTTTGGAGGCTGGCCTTTAAGTGACACGGTTTCTGGCAATACAAATTTGACTGGGATTTCATGAGATCCTTTTTCAAGATTAGTGACATCTACATAAACGAACACGCCAGCTTGAGACAAACGTTCAAGTTCGCTCGCTGGCCCCTTCAAATCAAACGAAATAGTCTCCGTATCCAATTCCGCATAGGCATCTTTGGCGGGAACCCCAAGGGGTTTCACAAGAATCTTTGGAAATGACCGTTCGCTATATTCTTCATAGATTGGCACAAAAACATCGATGATGGTTTCTGAGGTCGGCTTCAAATTTGGCTCCAAAATGATGCGTACTAATTTCCGAAAAGAATGAGTCCGCCCAATCAGTTCAATCGGTTCGGTTTTGACAGCATCCAACTTACCCAACTGCACTTTAGGACCTTCAATTAAAATTGCGTTTGGGTCAACTTCTACTTTTTCCTTTAAAACTTTATAGCCGTAGGCCGGGTCTCCTACTAAATTGGGGACAACAGGCAATTTTTTCACAATGGTCTCATCGATGGTCACACCGACTGTTTCCGGGAAAATACCAGTGACCCGAATTTCACCAGAACCAAGTTTGATATCGTCGGAATTGATCCGAAAAGAATATTCGCCGGCTTGTGTGACACCGCTGACTCGATGAAACGCTTTCACCTCATTCGATGACAAAACAGAAAGAAGCGACCTTGGAGCGCGCAATCTGACATTTAAAGAATTAACCGATTGGGAAGCAACGCTCATTTCCTTTTTTTCGGTCTCGATACGAAGCGGAATATTTCGAACCACTTCCACCGTTTCTTCACCCACCGCATAAAACCAAAACCCAATGGCGAGAAAAAGCGAAACCAACTTTAAACCCCAATGCTCTGTAACTGCATCCCACATCGGCCTTATCCAATTAGAACCCATTTATAAGTCTTCCTTGTGGCGTTTCGCTTTTGGAACTAGTTTCACTTTATTTTGTAAAAATTCAAAAAGCCGGCTTCGTGTTTTTTCATCCGGCTGAAAGAGACTCTTCAAAACACGCTACAAACCCTCTTCATCAAGATCGCGGGTTAATTTCCCATAAACAGAAACGGAAATTCCTCCGGTTTCTTCGGAAACAACAATGCAAACGGAATCGTTTTCTTCTGTTAAACCAATCGCTGCCCGATGCCGGGTCCCAAGCGTTTTCAACACCATCGGACTTTGCGTGAGCGGAAGCAGTGTTCCGCAAGCTGCAATCCGATTCCCTTGAATGACAACTGCTCCGTCATGAATCGGTGAGTTCGGGGCAAAAATCGTGATCAAAAGTTCAGCGCTGACTTTTGCATCCAGTGGAATTCCGGTTTCCAAATAACTTTGAAGACCCACTTCACGTTCAATGGCAATCAATGCTCCCCGCTTGATTTTAGACATCCGCTGGCAAGCTTCAACAATTTCATCGATGGTCCCGCCTTTTTTCAAAAAAGGACTGAAGATTGCATTTTGACCCACGCGGGCAAGAACGCGCCTCAATTCCGGCTGAAAAACAATGACAAAAGCAAGCACTCCAACTTGAAGCAGATTACCCAGAATCCACTCGATTGTATTGAGGCTAAAAATCTTGGCAATGCTGAACAAAGCGGCGAAAACAACAATCCCGATCAACACTTGAAGTGCGAGGGTGCCTTGAAAAAAACGAATGAGGGAGTAAATTAAAAACCAAATGAAACCAATTTCGACAATCGGCTTCCAAAAACTTAAAAGAAAATCCATTATCTCCTTCCCCAAAAACTAAAAAATAGGGTTAGAAAAACGCTGATAATCAAGCCTGTGGTCAATGGAAAATAAAAAGAA
>JACQQN010000004.1 GCA_016206995.1 Candidatus Omnitrophota bacterium
GTTTGGAGTGGGAGCAGGCAATTACTTTATCTGGTACCCCATTTATTCAAATGGGCGTGATCGACTTGAATTTGTCCAGTTTGCCCATAATGATTATTTACAATTATTAGCGGAGTTCGGTGTTATAGGATTTCTACTTTTAGGTGCTTGGGTTTATCTCATCACGTTGCGCGGTGCATCTGCAGTGAAAGCGCTCGGTCGTTCGGGCGAAGGAATGATTTTTGCGGTATTACTTAGCGCGACGCTCGCGATCGGAATCGATGCTTTTTTTAGTTATGATTGGTACATGACAGTTCCGTCTGTCTTTCTCTGGTTTATTTGGGGAATTTTTGAAAGTAAATCTTCTGTGATGATGCCATCAGTATCGACGAAAGCCTTTTTTGAAGCACCGTTCAAGGGGTATTGGTTATTCAAGTGGCTTTTCGCCTTGATTGCAGTTTCTGTCGTTTTTTCCGGTGCTCGCGGGATTTATGAAGAAAGCCGCGCCCATTTACTTTTTGGTAACTCTCATCGAGAGCTTGGCGCAGGAAGGATTGAAAACGCAATTTCGCTTATGCAAAGCGCATTAAGATACAAGCCAAGAACCGCAAGATATCGTTATGTTCTCGGGTCGCTTTATTTGCAGCATCAGGAATTCGAGAAAGCGCTTGCCGAGTTTCAAATAGCAAAGCAACTGACGCCAAATGTTTTTATTACAAATCTTTCTTTTGCAGTTACCAATTACATTCTTGGAAACTTGGAAGTCGCGAAAGAAGAATTTAAGAAGTTGGCAGATCGACATCCGGAAGACATTTTTTTGGAAGAGCAATTTCTTTCCATTCTAAACGATCAAGCAAATCTCTTCGTTGACCGTGGTGCTTTTGACAAAGCGATTCAAAATTACGAATTACTCATCAGTCGGAATTCCAATCTTTCAGCGGTTCACTACAATTTGGGAAATGTTTATTTTAGAATGAAAGATTTTGAGAAAGCACTCCAGTCTTACCAAACCGCTTATCAAATTGATCCTAAACGGTTTCTGATTGTTTTTAAAATTGCACATACCAGCCAGCTGATGAACCGGCCAGGTGAAGCGATTCAATTTTATCAAGAAGCAATTTCGCTTGAACCAGAAAATTATCAGCCCTATCTTAATTTGGGTATTTTGCTACTTGAGAAAAATGATTCCGAAGGTGTAAGTTATTTGAAAAAAAGTCTTGAGCGCGCGCCGGATCAGCCGCAAAAGGAAATTATTGAGCAAGCAATTAAAACCGGTAAAATGGAAAAATGAATCGAGGTTAAATTTTACAGATGATTACCACAAAATATAAACAATTTTTTAATCGAGTGCTTGAGCCGGCGGCAAAAACGCTTGCTGGCACTGGGATAACTCCGAATCAAATTACACTTGCAGGGCTTGTTTTTGAGATTTTTGTATGTTTGTTATTGGTTTGGAATGGAAATATTATTTTATTTTGCCTGCTTCTTTTTGCTTCCAGCCTTTTCGATGCATTGGATGGAGCCGTTGCGCGGGTGAGCGGGCGCGTCACGAAGTTTGGCGCTTATCTTGATGCTATGTGCGACCGAATTTTTGAAGGTTGCGCAGCGATGGCAGTTGCTTACGTCACGGGTTATTGGTTTTTGATGTTTCTTTTGTTTATGGGTGCAGTTGTCACCAGTTACGCAAAAGCGCGCGCTGCGATGGAAGTTTCTGTTTCAAATTCAGAATGGCCTGATTTTATGGAGCGCACCGAGCGGGGCTTTATTTTTATTTTTGGGTTACTCATTTCTGACATAACCAAAATCCAAATTGCAGGCCGCGATCTTTTTTATTGGATTACGATTTTTTTAATCGTGGCTATTTATGTAACCATCATTCAACGAGTGCTTCGAGCGAAGCGATTGATTGAAGATCGAAGCAGTGGGAGTTGAATTACCGTGTAAGCCGTCTGATTTTTCTCTGTTCTCTCGCATCTCTTTTCTGTAAACTATGCCTATGAAGCCCCAAGACCAACTTCAAGTTTTTAAGGAAGGCGCTGTTGATTTAATTTCTGAAGGAGATCTTCTCAAGAAACTTGATCGGGGAAAGCCGCTTCGGATTAAGTATGGCGCTGATCCTTCCGCGCCAGACCTTCACTTGGGCCACACGGTTCCTCTTAAGAAATTAAAAGAACTTCAAGCATTAGGCCACACCGTTGTTTTCTTGATTGGTGACTTTACCGCACGGATTGGTGATCCTTCGATGCGCTCTGAGACGCGTAAAACACTCTCAGAAGCGGAAATCAAAAAAAATGCGGAAACTTACCAAAAGCAAGTCTTCCGGATTCTTAACCGAAAGAAAACTGAAGTTGTTTACAACTCCAAGTGGCTTAATCAATTGAAACCCTCTGATTTTTTAAATCTTACCTCGAAATATACTGTCGCGCGCATCCTTGAGCGGGATGATTTTCAAAAGCGCTACAGCGAAAAACAACCGATCACGATTCTTGAATTTTTGTATCCATTACTCCAAGGTTATGATTCGGTGGTGCTGAAGTCAGATCTCGAGCTGGGTGGAACTGATCAAAAGTTTAATTTGCTGGTTGGTCGCGAGCTTCAGCGTGATTACGGCCAAGAGCCGCAAGTTGTGCTCACGCTTCCGATTATCGAAGGGCTTGATGGCAAACAAAAAATGTCCAAATCACTCGGCAACCATATTGCATTAAACGATACCGCTAACGAAATGTTTGGAAAAGTGATGTCAATTCCGGACAATTTAATTGTCCGTTATTACAAACATTTAACAGATGGCACAATTCAAGAAGTGGAGCAAGTTAAAGAATCGCTTAATCAAGGAACGAATCCTCGCGACGTCAAGGCAGAGCTTGCCAGAAAAATTATTTCTCGTTTTTACGGAAGCGAAGCCGCCAAAAAAGCAAGTGACCAGTTTGATCAAATTTTTAAGCAGAAAGAATTGCCGGATGAAATAGCCGAAATCAAAATTCCCGTAAGTAAATTGCGAGAAAATCAAATCGACGTCGTTTCTTTATTGCAGGAAGCAAAAATGGTATCAAGTAAAAGTGAGGCAAGGCGTCTCGTTGAGCAGGGAGGGGTTAAGGTTAATCAAACCAAGGTGAGTTCGCCAGACGCAAAAGTTTCTCTCAAGACCCCTATTGTTCTTCAGTGCGGCAAACGAAAGTTTGCGCGTGTAAGCATTTAATCCGTTCATGATCCGAGCAGAGCATATCCATAAGAGCTTCCGAAATATTCGCGCTGTTCACGACATTTCTTTTGAAATCAAACCCGGTGAAATTATAGGTTTGCTTGGTCCGAATGGATCAGGCAAGACCACCGTGCTCCGCATGGTTGCAGGTTTTTTCCCGCCGAGTTCCGGCAGTATTTTAATTGATGACATGAATCTTTACACCTCTCATCCATCCATACGCGCTCGCATTGGTTACCTTCCTGAGCGAGTTCCACTTTATGATGCTTTGACGGTGGATGAATTTCTTCATTATGTTTCTGAATTGAAAGGAGTCGTGCGCGCCCAAAGGAAAACGCATCTTGAGTCTATTGTTTCAAAGTGCAATCTCGAATCAGTGAGAAACCGCTTGATTGGAAAATTATCAAAAGGTTTTCGCGAACGAACGGGCCTTGCGCAAGCATTGATTGGAGATCCTGACATTTTAGTTTTAGATGAACCAACAATTGGTCTTGATCCCAGGCAAACGGCTGAGTTTCGTTCTTTAATCAAAGCACTTTCAAAAAATAAAACAGTTCTTCTTTCAAGTCATCTTCTTTCTGAAGTGAGCATGCTTTGTTCTCGTGTGCTGATTATGGATCAAGGCGCCTTACTTGCTAGCGGTTCTCCTAAAGAATTAGAGGAAACGGTGAGAAACTCTGCCGAACTTGTCGTGGCCGTTCGTGGTGCTGTCGATCGCTTAGAACGTGCGCTCCAAAATATTCCAGGAATCATTGCCGTCCGTTTGGACCGGTCTTCAGGAAGCGAGCACGAACTTCGGATTCGATATCAAAAGAAAAAAGATATTCGACCGCTTCTTTCCCGCACGGTCGTGGATGTAGGGCTTGAGCTTTTATCGCTTCGTGAAGTTCCAATTGCACTTGAAGAAATTTTCTTAAAAATGACTGACCGAGGAAAAGAGTCATGAAAAATTTCTTACGTCCTATGATCGCAATCGTACAAAAGGAATTGCGAGTGAGTATGTGGTCGTTTTCCACGTATCTGATTTTCGCAATTTTCTCTATGGCAACAGGGCTTTTCTTTTTTGCTGATTTAATTGATTGGAATGCTATTACTTCAAGACTTCAAGACGCAAGCCTCAGCCAAATAAGTTTTTCTCAATTTGTCGCCATCCCCTTTTTTATGAATACGTGTCTTGCGCTCATTCTTTTAATTCCGTTGATGACGGCACGAAGTTTGAGCGAAGAAAA
>JACQQN010000069.1 GCA_016206995.1 Candidatus Omnitrophota bacterium
CCCCGCCTTCTTTTCCGCTTGTTTTCCCTGTCCCGCCCGCAAACGCTTTCTTGAGATCAACTCCAACGAAACCTTCAAAAGTTCCCGTGACAGTGAAAGTTAGGAGAACGATGAAAGCAATCAAGCGTTTGATCTTTATGTATCGTGGTTCACGATTCACGACCCCACCTCCGGATTGCGGTAGATATATATAGGAATGTCTTGTCTTGCTTCGCCGCCTTCGTCGCGAGCTTTGACTGTAAGGGGCAAGGAGCCAGGAGCAAGGGCCGTGGAAGTATAAGTAAGAATGTTGTTTGAACTATAAGGTTGAATGACATTACCGTTTAATTCAAATTGATATTCAAGTGGGCTGGGATCTGAATCTTGCGCATTCGCAGTAAAAGTATATTCTTTTCCGATCATCGCCTTGCGCTCATCAAGTGAAGGATTCATATTTAGACTGGGTGGCGTGGTGTCTTGGGTGACCGCTCTGATTCCATCAGAAAAATACATGGCGTAACGACCTGCTTGGTTGTAAGCACGAACGCCAATGTAATAAGTCAAACCTTCTTGAAGTTGAAGATTCTGGCGAGTGATCTCTGTCGCGAGACCAGCGTTTTGATCCCCAACAATCAATCTTCCATTAGGAGCGTTTTCATAAATGAAATAGGTATAATTTCTAATTCCTGTTTCTGGGTCACTCGAGGGGGTCCATGTTGCATGAAGTTCTGTTGTGGAATTTGTAGTTTCTCCGTCATCTGTGATGGTAAAAGGCAAAGGATTTGTCTGGTCAAGCCGAATTCCATCAGATGGAAGTGACCATTCGCTCCAAAGGCTTGCGCCATTTCTTGCACGCACTCGATAGAAGTAATGAGTGTTGTGTTGTTCATTGGGTGGTGCAAAGGAGGTATTTGTGATTTGGTCTGAAAGCGTTCGCCATTCTCCAGATTCATCAATACGTTCTTGAAGCTCGTAAGCACTCACTCCTGTTTCAAAATCTTGTGCTGGGGACCAAAAAACATGAAAGTAACCATAGCTCCAGTCAAGGTCTCCCGATCCAAATCCCTCTGTTGGTTGACCTGGTGATGTAGGTGGTGTGTGGTCTGCTGTGTCAAACGTGACATGAATAACATCTCTTGCTTCTTGACCTCTTGAGCGACCGTAAGCAATGGCGGTAATGGTGTTCTCGCCATCATGAAGTTCGACATTGTTAATCGTGAAAGCACCTTGACTCAAAATAGCTTCTGATCCGTTCACGGTAATACGAAAAGCATTCTGGTATCGGCCTGAGACAGTGATTAAGGATTGATTCACAATAGCGTCATCTTCCGGAACCAGGATGTTAATCCACGGAGGAGGTGAAATCGTATAAGGGGGATACTTCTTAATGGGTTGAAGGTCTCCCGGCCTTCTTGGAATCGGGTCTGCGAAAATTAGTTTTGATCCGAGAACAAAAAATAAAATCAAAACAGCTGATGTCACCAAGCATCTCCAAAAATTCTTCATGCTTTTACGATACCCGGTGAAATTAAGAACCGCAATGGATTTGAAGCGAAAAAATCGAAAAATCTATTGTGAAGAGATGAAACTCTATTGTGGGTAGATAAGAGCTTGCTAAAGTTTTAGAAATTGCACTATGAATTGGATAAAGCTTTAACTGGTGACTGGTTCTTGGCGCGCGGCGACTTGCCAATTAGGCAAAGCGCGCGACGACAAAACGGTTTGCGAGGGATTGGATCACACCATCGAGCGCGCTCAAAACACCAGCGGAGCGGGCATACCAGCGGTCATCTTTCAAATTAAAGAACTCTTGATCTTTGGGTGCAAAAAGTAAAAAGGCGCCAATCACAAATGAACCAAGAGACGAAAGTTCGCGTTCATGTGACAAGGCAGTCCCATCCCAAAGTTGGTTTGTAACCAAACGCAACGCTTGCTTTTTTCCAAACTCAGTAGAAATTTGGAACTTGGAAGGTGCAACAAAAACCACATTCTTCTCCGTTTGGAGTTCATCCCGCCAGCTGTTTTGAGAAACAAAACGAACTCTTGAGTCGAGTGACTTTCGATTCTGGACGACAAGCGAGTCAAGCAACTTACTGAAAGTAGTTTTCGTTTCCTTGAGATCTCCTTCAATAATCACGACTATTTTCCGATTCGAACTTTGATTGAGTGCTGCGATCACACCTTTCGCAAAAGAAATCAAATGATTTTCCTCTAAATCACGAGGAAGCACAATAAAAGCAGTCGCCCGATCACTGGCTTGTGAAAGGGCCTGTGCGGCATTTAAACTTTCTTTTGTGATCACTTCTTTTGGAAAGAGCGCTTCATAAATTGCTCGCCGAAGTTCCGAGCGAAGTCCAGCCACCGCAATTGTTTTGGCTGCTGCATCTTTGGCAACGCTAACACGTGTCGGCACTGTTGGAATCATTCCAAATCTTACAAATTTTGCTTCGAGTGGACTTTTGTGTTCCCAGCGCTCCGCTGGCCCCTCTTCTTTCTTGATGGGAGAGGCTCTTTCCGGCGCAATTTTCTTTGTTGGCTCAATGGCTCGGGGTTGCGTTGATGGTACTGGCAGTTCTGTCTGCTGGAAATCAATATCATGTCGCTCTTGAACAGAATGAGAAAACCCACCCATCACAAATGCAAACAGCGCCGCCAAAACAAGTTTGGATGAATTGCGGTGCCTTAATTCTGAACGACCCATAGCGTCTTCAGATTGATCTTCGGTAACCCGTGGCTGCAGGCCCAATCGAATCGCTTCTTCTATTTCTCTGCGAGGACTTTTATCAACATTCACCTCTCGCCTCACCCCATCGCGACCTGTAACAACAAGAGTTCGATTGCTTGGAACCGTAAAAACATTAACCCAATAACTGGCCATATCTTCCCGAAACCATCTTCCTAAATTCGTCAAGTCACGAGTGTTCAGAATATCTCTTCGATGCCGTTCACCAAAAATTACGACTTTGAATTGGCCATTCTGATTTTGAAACCAAACGTCTCGGGCAATGGCAAGGTCCGGAAATCGGTTTCGATCCTCCCTAATCATCCGGATGGCTTCGGATTCCTCAATCATGAAACCTGCTTCCATCAATCCTTGATGAAATCCAAACAAATCGGTTGGAAGCAAGAAGTGGCGTTCTTGCAACTCGTTAACAAATTCCCGAAATTGTTCCCGGAAACCATCTCGCACAATTACCCGAATCGGAGTTGCCGTACCACCTGACTTTGGATCAAACACCATATCAATGAAAGAATCTTCAAATTGAAACATATCTTCCATTTGCTCCTCAACGTTCTTTCCATCAACATCATGCCCCGTCGCGTAGAGTTTTACTTTACCTCCATCAAACAGATAATGAAGTGTTGGGCGAGGTTTGCTTTCTCTATTTTGATCCGAATCTCCTTGATCCAATTCACTCTCGATCGAAACTTTCCAAGCTTCCAAATAGTTTTTACGTTCGGAACCAAAGGTACGTTCCACCTTGTATTTTCTTTCTCCCACTTTTGCATCTAAGTCACCTGGAAAAAATACAGGAACGGACAAACTCAAGTGATGAGGTGCACGATAATTAAAACTTGAACTCACTCTTCTTGCGCTTATCTGTTCAGTTTCGTTGAACCGCCTTGCCGCGTCCTCAATTCCTTTAAGAATGTCGTCACCAGTCCTCGAAAGGAGGCGTTCTTTCTCGCTCCGCAGCTCAGACCGAGCGCGACTTGTAATCAAATCCTCTACACTTGTTTCTTCAATGGACCGGCCACGCATCTTTCTAGAAACCATCTTAATAACTTTTCCTCCCTCAATATGGAAATAAAGGGCTTTGTGCTGTAATTGATTCTCATAAACAATGACTATTTCCCCGGGCGCGTTCATTACCTTCGCAATGGGCCTAACAATACGCCTTGCATGCTCGATCCAAATCAAGTTTTCTTCTGGGGCATCCTTCAAGCCAGCTTCTCCCTTAACAGATCCAACCACCAAATAAAACCGCCGCTGATCAATTGGGAAAATGGCTTGATGCTGTTTGAAATAGATAATTGCATTCACAAATTTTTCGATCAATTCTTTCACTTCATGTGTACCAGATTCTCCCAGCAGGTGAATTGCAAGTGACTTTCGATTAATTCCAAAATAATCTGGCCGCCTTTTTCTTTCAAGATCTTCGGGCCGGTGTTCAGGAAAATGTTCGGCTACCTCTTTCAAAATAATATCAACTGGCAAAACCTGACTGTTTGGATGTTGAGCCGAAACCCAAAGAGTGGTTAATGATTCCCGAATTTGCCCCACCAATCGCCCGGTTGAAAAGTATCCTTCTCGATCTGGCCGGGCAACCGCAGGATAGTTTAAAGGGATAGGGTGACGGACACCATCTTTCTCATAAAAAAGTGGCTCTGTTCCGTCATTGATCAACGGAAAACTAAAGTGCCCAAAACCAAATCCATCCGATTCAGAAACTGGTTTCAACACAACCCGGTGGCGTGCAGCATCATAAAAAGCGGAGAACGGCTCCTGCCCCCTAAAAAAGCTAAACCTTTGATTCTGTCCACCTCCTTTTTTTGGAAGTGTTAATCTGTTAAATTTGATACCCGGGAAAGCGATTGGAAAAGCAGAAACGGCAGACTGCAATGCTTGAAGCTTCGTGTAATGATAAGGTTCCTGCGGTTTCATCAAAAATGAGCCGTAGCTGATCATGGATCGAACCAGCTCCATCCGTAAATTCCTTGGCGAAACTTTTATTTCTGTCCTCTGAACCTCGCCAGATGGGCGTAAATAATCAGCGATACTCCAACCCAAATCGCTCGCACCGAAACCGAAAAGTGCAAGCGCAGATAGAGAAACACTTTTCGATTCAAATTCAGGAAGTGACGAGCGCAGCTGAGCAGTGCTCAAATCGATTGGATTTGAGCGCAACTCGGCCCTTGGTGCCAATCGCGGCAAGGACTGAGTAGCTC
>JACQQN010000072.1 GCA_016206995.1 Candidatus Omnitrophota bacterium
CGCCATTGGTTGAACCACCTGTCATCGCGATGGATGCAATTGCATTTTCAATCGATTTCTTTGTAATGATTTGACTTGGACAGATGTTTTTCTTGAGAAGTTCCATCACAAGTTCGCCCGCACGGACGCACACTTTTTCTTTGAGTGGGTCAAGCGCCGGGACACCATTCATCCCCATCGGAGAAATCCCTAAGAATTCGGTCGCGGTTGCCATTGTGTTTGCTGTGAATTGGCCGCCGCATGCACCGGCACCTGGGCAAGCGTGGTCTTCTAGTTCGTGAAGTTCTTTTTCAGACATTTTTCCACACGCAAATTTTCCAACACCCTCAAATACATCTTGAATGGTCACATCTTTTCCATGGAATTCACCGGGCATGATCGAGCCGCCATAAAGCATGAGCGCGGGAACGTCGAGCCGGGCAAGTGCCATCACGGTGCCGGGGATGGTTTTATCGCATCCTGAAATAGCAACAACCGCATCAAACATGTGGGAGCGGGCACACAGCTCAATTGAATCAGCCACAACTTCACGGCTGACGAGAGAACCTTTCATGCCTTCCGTCCCCATGGTGATTCCATCAGAAACAGAAACGGTGTTGAATTCAATGGGGGTGCCGCCAGCCTTTCGGACACCTTCTTTGATTTTGACAGCGAGTTCCCGCAAATGATAGTTGCAGGGCATCACTTCAATCCAAGTGTTGGCAATTCCGACGAGCGGCTTATCGAGATCTTCATCCGTAAAACCGATGGATTTGAGCATCGCGCGTGCAGGAGCACGGTCAGGCCCATCCGTAATGTAGCGGCTTTTATGTTTGAGTGGTGATGACATTTTATCCTCCCTCATTCAATCGGTATGTGGTAGATTATTCCCATCAATCGACAAACAAAAGTGCCGATCATCATAGCATAAAATTTTAAGATAATCGCCCAAAAATTAAGGGGAATAGCTTATGAAAAAATTTTCAAAGCGTGAAGCAATTCAATTTGGCTGGGAAACCATGAAAGCAAACTTCCCATTTTTTCTGGGTCTTTTGATTGCCGCTTTTATCATTCAAGCAATTCCGTCATGGATTGCGGAATCCATTCAGAAAAATTCAAAATTTGTCGCGTTTCTTTTTAATGTAGTCGCAGCCGTTGTGCAAATTATTGTGACGCTTGGCATGATCCGAATCGCGCTCAAATTTGCATCTGGTGAAAAAGGCCAGTTTGAGGATTTATGGCAAAGTTATCCGCTTGCGATTAAATATTTTCTGAGTTCTATTTTGTATGGGTTAATGGTGCTCGGCGGAACACTTTTGTTTATTGTTCCGGGAATTATTTTAGCCATTCGCTATCAATTTTATAGTTATTTGATCGTTGACCAAAATTTAGGGCCCATTGAAGCGCTCAAAAAAAGTGCGGCCATCACAAAAAATTCTGCAGGAAATTTATTTCTTTTTGGCCTGGCTACTTTTGGAGTGATCTTGCTTGGGGTTCTTTGTCTTTTGGTGGGTCTCGTTGCTGCGATTCCGGTAGCGATGGTAGCGACTGCTTTTGTCTATCGGAAATTGGCAGGGCAGGTTGAAGTAGTAGTTGAAACGACCTAGGAATTCTTTTGACGTTGCTCATGCAAAATACATTAACCGTCCAAGATTTCAATCTTTCCGCAACACTTGATTCCGGTCAGGTGTTTGGTTTTACAAGGCGCACCGATCAGACTTATGAGGGGGCCATTTTTGGTAGCCGTGTCCGGGTTTTTCAAAAGTCGTTTCGCATTTGCGTTGAGGCGTCTTCCAAAAAATTTACAGAAACGGTATTTCGGCGTTATTTTGATTTAGACCGAGATCTTAATTCTATTCAGGAAATTTTGTGTGAGGAAGGTTTTAAGAAACAGCTTGAGCCAATTTGGGGATTGCGATTGATTCAGCAAGATTCGTGGGAAGCACTTGCATGTTTTATTATTTCGTCGAACAACAACATCAAACGAATCCAAGGCATTTGGCACAATTTAACTCAAAAGTTAAGCAAAAGTGGAAGCTCGTTTCCTAATCCCACTGAAATTGCGCGGAGTCATGAACGAGTTTTGCGGGAATTAGGGCTTGGCTATCGCGCTCCTTATCTTTTGCGCGCGGCTCAATTTGTTTCGGTGAATCCGGACAGTCTTCAAGTGATTCGCAATTCTGATTATGGAAAGGCGCGGGAACGGCTGCTCCGGTTTCCCGGGATTGGCCCTAAAGTGGCCGATTGCGCGCTTCTTTATGGATTCCAAAAATATGAGGCATTTCCGGTTGATATTTGGATGTTGAGAACGATGCGCAAATATTATTTTAAAAACCGAAGTGTAACCGAAGAAAAGGTGCATCGGTTTGCTCAGGAAAAATGGGGAAGCCATGCGGGATACATACAACAATATTTATTCCACGGAGCAAGGATGGGTTTCATTTAGCGGTTCTTTGACAGGCTCATCACGGGAAAGGATGCACATGTTTGATCAATTAAAGGGAATGGCAGGTCAATTTCAAATGTTGCAGCGCATGATGAAAAATGAAAATTTTAGGGCGTTCATTGCACACCCAAAAGTTCAAGAAGTGTTCAAAGATCCGGAGTTTCAGGGACTCGTTAAAGAGAACAACGTTTTTAAATTAATGTCCCATCCAAAGTTTAGTAGCCTGATGCAAGATCCTGAAGTTCGGAATCTGATGTTGAAGTTGAATCCACAGTCATTTTCAAATGGATAATTTGAATTTAGAATTGACGGTTTGTTCAGTGATTACATACAATACCTCAAAAAGGAGATAGCGAATGAGTATGCCAGGGCCGCTTGAACTTTTAGTCATTTTTATTGTCATTCTTCTTTTGTTCGGGGGTAAGAAACTTCCAGAATTTGGAAGAGCGCTTGGTGAAGGGATCCGCGAGTTCAAAAAAGCGCTGAAATCAATGTCGGACGATTCTGACGAAACCAAGAAGAAGTCGGGAAAGTAAAGAAAATTGCGCCTGCCCTCGTGTATTCTCACGAGGACTAGCGCAAGTTTTTATTGATATAATTTTTCAAATTTAAGGTAACTTGCGCCTGGTCTTGAAAAAAGCGGCAAGATCTGTTGCGAAAAAGCAATTAATGTAATTTTTTTTATTTCAAAGTATTTCGCGCCTGTACTTAGTTTCATTGAATAAATGAAAGCAAATAAATGGGTAGTAAGTACTGTGTGCAGCTTCATTTGAAATTTCATAAGTTGCTGCGCCTGTAGCTCAGTTGGATAGAGCATCTGTCTTCGGAACAGAGGGTCGGCGGTTCAAATCCGTCCAGGCGCATGGTTCGACGCGTCCTCGCGTTGCTTGGACTTGCTCACCATTGAACAAGGGACGCGGCGAAGTACCCTGAGCAAGTGAATGAAGTGAGCGCATCGAAGAGTACATATTACTGGTTACATGGAGTTCAATCAGCCATGAATGAATTGGTTAATAACGTGGAACTAGCAGAAAAAAAAAGAGCAATCACACTTTCTATTTTGACAGCGAGTTTCCTCACAATTTTCAAAATGGGTTTTGGTTTGGTGAGTCATTCCATGGCGGTGCTTGCGTCTGCCGTTGATTCTTTAATGGATGTGCTCGTCTCGACGGTTAATTTTATTTCTCTGAAAGAAGCCAGTAAGCCTGCAGATAGCGAACACACCTATGGTCACGGAAAGATCGAAAGTCTTGCCGGGCTTTTTCAAAGTCTTTTCATCAGCGCAAGCGGGATTTATTTGATATATGAGTCAATCAAACGACTGGTGAAAGGCGAAACCATTAGTTTTGTGGGGACAGCCCTATTGATTATGGTGGTATCAACGGTCATTACGTTTTTTTTAGTCAAGCGTCTTAAGTCTATTGCAGCTCAAACCGGTTCTTTGATTGTGGGAACAGAGTCTCTTCATTTTGCGACTGACCTTGCAACGAATGTCGGTGTGATGGTCGCGCTGCTTCTGGTTCACGCTACTGGTTTTGCTTTTTGGGATCTTTTGATTGCCATTGTGATTGCAATTTATATTTTGAAGCAGTCATTTTCAATCCTCCGGAATGCAATTGATGAGCTGATTGATCGCGCGCTTCCGGATGAGATTCAAGAAGATGTTCGCAAAACAATTTTAAGTTATGATTCAAAAGTGCTTGGAATTCACAATTTCAGAACCCGTAAAATTGGCAACCGGAAATTTATTGATTTTCATGTCGAGCTTGATAAAACTCTCAGTTTTGAAGATGCTCACAATCTCACAGAAAGCTTGATTGAAGAAATCAAGCGTCATTATCCCGAAGCAGATGTGAATGCTCATTTTGATCCGGAAGGCGAGCGGTGAGTGCAATTAAGAATTAAGAATGAAGGATGAAGAGTAATGATTGCGTTTGTAGGGGCGGACCCCCGTGGTCGCCCACGTTTTCGGGCAGGCGCAGGGGCCTGCCCCTACGAATGTTATTTATGATTCTGATCGATCGCTGTTTGAAGCGAAACATTCGTTGCGCCGGTATCTCTTACGATTTCTAATACATCCACCAGTTTTTGCACCGAAGCCTCTCGGTCAGAGCGAAGCGGAATTGGCTTTGACTTGATATCAGGTTGCGTGAGTTTCCCACGTAGTTCCATTCCAGTTACTTTGGAGTCATCCCACAAAATATCTCCTGATTTAGTCAATGAGATTTGGTGTACTGCCGGAATATGTAGCGGTGCTTTTCCGGGGGCAATCATTGGAAGGTTTACTTGAATGGCTGTTTCACGGCTTGCTTGAAAAGTGGAGAAGAAGTTGAAGGTGATGAAAAAAAAGAGAAAGAGGTTCATCACAATGTCGGTCAGCGCCACGGTATCGAGCGAAGGCGATTTTCTATGAGATTGCCTAAAGCGCATGAATGTTCCCAATTTCCCCTCCCCAAATTCTTTCCCCATAGTGGGGAGACGGAAGCGTGAGGAGTTATTTGTTTTTGACTACTTCTGATGAAATTTCCGGATCCGTGTAAACACCGGTATCATATTGAAG
>JACQQN010000073.1 GCA_016206995.1 Candidatus Omnitrophota bacterium
CGCGTTTTAATTTCGATTTGATGCTTAGCTAAATTTCGTTCGCTGATGATGACATGAATCGGAATACCAATCAAATCTGCGTCGTTAAACTTGACACCCGCACGTTCACGCCGGTCATCATAGAGAAGATCGATTCCTGCTTGCGTCAACTGGCCATATACTTCCTCCGCCACCCGACGCGATGCTTCATCTTGCTCATTGAGCGTCATCAACACCGCTTGAAACGGAGCGATAGTTACCGGCCAAATAACACCTTTTTCATCATGGCATTCTTCAATCGCGGCAGCCAGCAACCGATTCACGCCAATCCCATAGCAACCCATGACAATTGGGTGAATTTCGCCTGCTTCGTCGTGATAAGTTGCCTCAAGCGCTTTCGAATATCGAGTCCCAAGTTGAAAGGTGTGCCCTACCTCCATTGCTGTTAAAAATTGATAAGTTTCATGACATTTTGGGCAATGATCGTCTTCCCGCGCATATCGAATATCAGCAATTAAATCGGCTTTAAAATCGCGTCCTAAATTTACATTTTTAAAATGTTTGTCTTTTTGGTTGGCGCCAGTAACGAAGTTTTGCATTTTTAAAATATCAGCATCAATCACAATTTTGATGTGCTTCAGTCCAACAGGGCCACTGAAGCCAAGTGGCGCTCCAGTTGCTTTTTCAATTTCTTCAGATGTTGCGAGACGTAATTCTTTCGCTTGAATCGCTTTCCTCAACTTCCCTTCATTTACCTCGGTCGCTCCATCCACGCAAGCGGCAACCATCTCCCCACCTGCAACATAAAGAATGGTTTTAACCATTTGTTCTGCTCGAATTCCAAAATGATTCGTAAGTTCATCAATAGTTTTGAGATTAGGCGTCTCAAACGCTTCAAGCTTTTTTTGAGCTTCTCCTTGATCAAGCACTGCCTTGCTATCAATCGCCCGCTCTGCGAGATCTCGACTTACTGCCGTGTCGCACTTCTTACAAATCACAATATGATCCTCGCCATATGGGCACACTTTCATAAATTCATGCGACACAGCTCCCCCCATCACCCCCGTATCAGCGCTTACAATTTTCACCTGGATCCCACAACGCTTCATAATACGTTTGTAAACTTCGTAGATCACCTCATAAGTTTTTTTTAAACTTTCTTCATCCCGATGAAAACTGTATGCATCCTTCATAATAAATTCTTTTGTTCGAACAATTCCAAATCGCGGGCGAAGCTCATCTCGGAATTTAGTTTGAATTTGGTAAAGTGTCAGAGGAAGATCTTGATAGGATTGTACGTAGGCACCAACAAGCTCTGTAATGATTTCTTCGTGTGTAGGACCGAGCACAAATTCTTGCCCAGATCGGTTGATGAAAGAAATTTTATCTTCCCCTAAAAGATCGAAACGGCCTGTTTTTTTCCAAAGTTCAGCCGGGTGAAGCGCGGGAAGCAGGACTTCTTCGGCACTTGCTTTCGCCATCTCATCACGAATGATTGAAACAATCTTTTGCAAAACCCGAAATCCGAGAGGCAGATAGCTATAAACACCAGCTGAGAGTTTTCGAATGAAACCACCCCGCAAAAGCAAGCGATGGCTGAGCGCTTCAACTTCTTTTGGAACCTCGCGGAGTGTTGGGATAAGTGTTTGTGTCCAGCGCATAAAATTAATGACCAAAAAAAGATTTGATTTTTGTAATCACGCCCACATTAATCAGGTCGTTATACACTACAAACACCATGAGGGCCATTAAGAGAGCAAACCCAACTTGAGTCATTCGGTCTTGTATTTTAGGGTTGATTTCTCTTCGAAAAATGACGCCTAATAAGAGAAAAAAGATGTGGCCGCCATCAAGTGCTGGAATTGGCAGTAAATTGATCACTGCAAGCGAAATACTGATAAGTGCGGTAAATTGGAGGAGCGTCGCCAAGCCTAATTGAGCCGCATTTCCAGCCATCACCATGATCCCAATAGGCCCGCTGAGCGCCTTCACAGAGAGTTTCCCAGTAACTAAATACCATAAGGATTTATATGTTAGGATTGTTAGATTGACTGTTGTGGCAATCGCATTTTTAATCGCTCCCCATAAAGGAAACTTTTCGATAAAGTACTCCTTGGTGGGCGTGATTCCAATCCGAGAAATTTTTTGCTTCTCTCCTGCGGCATTTGCCCCATCTTCTGTTCGAGGTACGATAACTATTTCTAAAATCTCGTCTCCGCGGTTCACATCGAGCCTGAGTTCAGGCGCCTGATTTTCAATAATCGCAAGTGTCATTTGTTGCCAATTTTGGATCGGAGTTCCATTAAGCTTTGTCACCTCATCACCCACCTGGAGGCCACTTGTTTCCGCTGGAAAACCTTTCACAAAACCACCAATCTTTGCTTTCAAAACTGGGTGGCCCATCCAAAAAACGATGGCAAGTAAAAATACTGCAAAAACATAATTCATAAAAACACCAGCAATTAAAATTCCAAACCGCCGGAGCGGTGAAGCGGCAAGAAAATCACCGGGTTTTGGTGCATTTCCGGCAAGCTCTCCAAAAGATTCGCCGGCTGGTTTTACAAAACCACCGAGCGGAATTGCTGAAATGGCATATACTGTTCCTTTTCTAACCCAGCGGAAAACTTCGGGACCAAACCCAATCGAAAACTTTTCAACACGGACTCGAGACCAAATACAGGCAAGATAATGCCCAAACTCATGAACAAAAATGAGAAATCCAAGAATCACCAAGGTTGGGATTAATTGAGTTAAGAAATTTAACATAAACTCTCGGCCTCCGTTCGTGCCCACCGATCTGCTTCTAAGACATCAGAAAGTGAAGGGTTGTGTGATGATTTGTGTTTTCTCATACTTTTTGAGATTGTTTCGTAAATCTGCGTAAATTTTATTTTTCCATCCATAAACTTTTGAACAGCAACCTCATTGGCCGCATTCAACACCGCAGGCATTGTTCCACCAATCCGCTTCGCTTCATAGCCAAGTGTAAGGCAAGGAAATCGTTTTCGATCTGGTTTATAAAATCGAATAGACTCAAGCTTTGTGAGCTCCAAACTTGGGATTGAATTAACAAAACGCGAGGGATAACTAAGTGCATATTGAATGGGTAGCCTCATATCTGTAATCCCGAGCTGCGCTAAGTGTGAGCCGTCAACGAATTCAATTAATGCATGAATAATCGCCTCAGGATGAATGACTACGTCCACACGATCTGCCGGCACCCCAAACAAATTAGAGGCTTCAATTACCTCAAGACCTTTATTCATTAAAGTTGCAGAATCAATTGTGATTTTTGGACCCATTTTCCAGCGGGGATGCTTTAGTGCTTCTTCCAAAGAAATGGTTTGGAACGATTTTTTTCGTTTCCAGAAAGGGCCTCCAGACGACGTGAGGACTAGTTTTTTAACGTCGTTTTTCCCATACCCCTCTAGACATTGCCACAGCCCTGAATGCTCACTATCAATAGGAAGTAGCTTCACTCTTTGTTTTTTAACTTGCTTCATTAAAAGCTCGCCAGCCATCACGAGGGGTTCTTTGTTGGCAATCGCAACATTTTTCTTTGCTTGGATTGCTTGAAAAATTGGCTGAAGTCCAGCAGCACCCACTAAGGCAAAAATCACTTGGTCAGCATCAGGATGTGCGCTTGCCTTGAGTAATCCTTCATCGCCACTTACCACGCGAATTTGATAAGATTTTAATCGGTCGCGCAGCCACGAAAAATTTTCTGAAGCATAAATGCAAACCAATTTGGGGCGAAATTCGATTGCTTGTTTCAAAAGCGCTTCGGCTTGGGTTCGCGCCGCTAAGGTGATCACTTGAAATTTCCCTGGATGGGCGCGTAAAACACGCAGTGTATTCACGCCAATTGAACCCGTTGATCCAATGATTGAAATCTTTTTCATGAGAAGAGGCCACTTTGGAAAAGCTGGATGTAATAGTAGACACAAGGACAAGCAAATAACAGACTGTCCAAGACATCAAGAACCCCACCAAGCCCTGGCCAGTGACCAGAATCTTTCAGGTTCACTTCCCGTTTGATCAAACTTTCAGCAAGGTCCCCCAACTGCGCGAGAATTCCAACCACAATCCCAAGCACCAAAAGATGAGAAATTGGAACATATGGAAGATATAGTTTTGAAGCAAGCGATACCGCAACACTCACAACAAAACCGCCAACAGCCCCTTCCACCGATTTGTTCGGACTGATATGAAGTGCGTATTTATGTTTTCCGTAACTCTTCCCAATAAAATAAGCACCCGTATCTCCTAGTTTTACAACCGCAAGCGTATAAAAAACCCAGGCCTGACCATCAGGAAGCAACCTAATTTTTGCTAAAAATGATGCAAACCAAGCAACGTAAAATAAGCCAAAAAGAGTAAGCGCCGTACTGATCAGCGCTTGATCTTTGAGACGTCGACTGAAATTAAAAATAAAAATGCAAAGCGTAGCGACCATGAAAATTACTGACTCCGCTGGAATGTAATATGCTAATGGAAATAATGCACCGAAGATGAGTCCTAGCGAACGGTTTAAAACATAACCTTTCTTTTCGGCGATATCAAAATATTCAGAAAGGCCAAGCAAAATAAAGCCCTCCAAAATTAAAATAAAAACCCAAACAGGTGCCCAAAACATTGCGTAACACGCAATGGCACTTAAAATTGCAGATACCATCAGTCGCTTAATCAGTTGTCTTCGCTCAACCATGGGTTTCTACCTTTGCCACCAACTCGTTGGCCCGGCCAAACCGGCGGTCACGATTCCCATAGATTTCAATCGCTTGCAATAAGTCATTCCGGGTAAAATCAGGCCAATATTTATCTAAAATACAAATTTCCGTGTAAGAAAGTTGCCACAGTAAAAAATTACTTAATCGAAATTCTCCACTGGTTCGAATCAAAAGATCTGGGTCAGGAATACCGCTGGTAGACAAAGAATCGGAAACCATTTTTTCATTGATTTCATCAGAAGAAATAATGCCGCGTTTCACCTCAGTTGCAATCGTTTTAACTGCATCAACGATTTCTTCACGGCTTGAGTAACTAAGCGCTAATAAAAGTGTCAAGCCTGTATTTTCTTTGGTTTGCTCAAATCCTTTCCGAATTTTTTTCTGAATGTCAACCGGCAGATCGTTCAACCGACCAATCATGCGAAAACGAATATTGGTTTTATGAATTTCTCTCAGTTCCACATCTAAGTAATTGGATAAAAGTTTCATCAGGAAACTGACTTCATCTTTTGCGCGTGACCAATTTTCCTTCGAAAATGCATATAAGGTAAGGAATTGGATTCCGAGATCAGCGCAAGCTCGCATGATTTCACGGGATCGCTCAACTCCTTGGCGATGACCTTCGTGACGTGGCAAGTGCCGTTCGTTTGCCCATCGCCCGTTTCCATCCATGATAATTGCGATATGCCGCGGCAGCCGCTCTTTGGGCATTGGAAAATTGGCAGGTAAGGAATGGCTATGCGTCACGCTACCTCTTACACAAAAATAGTTTGAGATCGATGTGAACCAACTGAAACAATCGTAACTTTGGTATCGAGTAATTCCTCGAGGCGTTTTAAATATCGCTTCGCATTTTTAGGAAGCGCGGAAAATTTTCTAATTTTCTCAACAGAACATCGCCAGCCGGGATGCGTTTCGTAAACTGGGGTCCCATGTTCTAAAACTTCAATATCAGGCGTAAAATATTTATAAATTTTGCCTCGATACCGATAAGCAACGCAAATCTTAATTTCAGGAAGTTCATCCAACACATCTAACTTCATTACCGCAAGCTGCGACAACCCGTTTACCAAAACGGAATGCCGCGCAATCACAGCATCGAACCAGCCGCAACGCCTAGGCCTCCCTGTTGTCGAACCAAACTCCTCGCCTTTGGTCCTGACGTGATCCATTAAATCCGGAGGGAATTCGGTAGGAAAGGGGCCTTCTCCAACCCGTGTGGTGTATGCTTTCACAACGCCAATCACACGATCGATTCGCGCTGGGCTTACTCCAGAACCCGTAATCGCCCCACCCGCAGACGCATTCGAGGAAGTCACATATGGATAGGTTCCATAGTCAACATCGAGCAGGGTCCCTTGCGCTCCTTCAAAAAGCACGCGCTTTTTCTTTCGATAAGCTGCATCTAAAAGCAAACTTGTATTACAAATCAAAGGTTTGAAAAATGAACGAAATCGACTATATGTTTTATAGATTTTGCTAAACGACAATGCTTTCTCTCGAAAAATTTTCTTGAGAATTGCATTTTTTTCACTCAAAACAAGCTTGAGCCGGTCGCGGAAAACACGATCGTTCATCAAATCAACAATTCGGATTCCAAGCCGCGCAGCTTTATCGGCATAGCAAGGGCCAATTCCTTTTTTCGTCGTCCCAATCTTTCCCTTACCCTTTACGCGCTCCAGATATTCATCGATCAATTTATGATAGGGCATGATCAGGTGGGCTTGTTCACTAATAAAAAGTCGCCCAGCAATGCTCACGCCTCGTTTTTTGAGCATCGCGATTTCATCAGAGAGCGCTTCAGGATCGACCACCACACCGTTTCCAATGACACATTTTTTTCCTGGATGCAGAATTCCGCTTGGAATCACATGAAGTACAAACTTCTTATCTGCAAATTTTACGGTGTGGCCCGCATTATTTCCGCCTTGGTAGCGGACGATAAAATCGCTTTTTTCGGCAAGTAAATCGATGATTTTCCCTTTTCCCTCGTCGCCCCACTGAGCACCAATTAAGATAATGTTTGACATGACTAAAGTTTAACAACCTTTGCATCAATAATAGGTTTAAAAGCTTTCAACTCTTTGAGCGCTTTAGGAGAGACGTCGTTATCCGTGTTGATGACGGTCAATGCAAAGGTCTTTTTTGCTTTCTTCATACGCCCGAGCGTCATCTCCGCAATGTTGATTTTATTTTTACCTAAAATGGTTCCAATTTGACCTACAACTCCAGGCTGATCTTCATTGTGAATCACAATCACAACGCCCGTCGGCACCGCATCCAACCTGAATTCATTGACGCGGACAATTCGTGGGTCGTGGTCGCCAAACAAAGTCCCAAGCACGACATTCTTATCCCCATTCGTCCCTACTTCGAGTTCGATAAAATTCGAAAAATCCCCTATTTGCGTTGTCCTGCTTTCATTGACTTCAATGGATCGTTCACGTGCAAGCGTAGGCGCGTTTACAAAATTTACAGTTTCTCCACAAATTGGCGTCAAAAGTCCCTTTAAAATTGCGATGGTCAGCGGTTCCAATTTATACTTAGTCACTTCACCACCATATCGAATAGACACTTTTTTAAAACTTCCGCCAAAATACTGCGTGTAAAACCTGCCAAGGCGTTCCGCTAAATTGAGCCATGGCTTGAGCACTCGAAAGGACTCTGCATCAAGCGAAGGAACGTTCACAGCATCTTTAATTCCACGGTCAAATAAAGCATCCGTTACTTGCTGAGCAACTGCAACAGCAACATTCTCTTGCGCTTCTTCCGTTGCAGCACCTAAATGCGGCGTGGTAATCACCTGATCCAGTGCTAGAAGCGGATTATTTTTGGGAGGTTCACTGGTAAATACATCAAGAGCAGCACCGCGTACTTTTCCAGAAAGAATCGCATCGTAGAGCGCTTTCTCGTCAATAATTCCGCCCCGTGCACAGTTAATGATGTAAACCCCTTTTTGCATCAGCTCAAACGCTTTAGCATTAATAATGTTTTTTGTTTGTTCGGTTAAGGGAACGTGAACCGTAATGAAATGAGATTTTTTAAGAAGTTCCTCCAAAGTAACCAATGTGATCCCAGACTGACGGAGGCTATCTTTTGAAATGTATGGATCATACCCGATGGGTTGCATCCCAAAAACAAGCGCGCGTGTCACAATTTGGCGTCCAATTCTTCCAAGCCCAATCACGCCAAGTGTTTTTCCATAAAGTTCGGAACCCGTAAACTTACCTCGATTCCATTCGCCCTTTTTTACTGATTGACTTGCTTGAGGAATATTTCGTGCGACCGCCATGAGCATCGACCAAGTATGTTCACACGTGGAAATTGTATTCCCTTCTGGCGTGTTCATAACAATAATTCCCTGCTTCGTAGCCGCTTCTAAATCTACGTTATCAACCCCAACACCCGCCCTGCCTATCACCCGCAATTTTTTTGCTTGTTCAAGAACACTTTTTGTAAGTTTTGTGGCTGACCTCACAACGATTGCATCATATTGATCGATAATTTTCTTGAGCTCTTCTTCTTTGAGCCCAGTCTTCACATCTACTTCAAGCGCCTTCTCTTTTTTGAGAATCGCGACACCCCGTTCACCAAGCGGATCGCTTACCAAAACTTTAAATTTCATCGGTAGACTTCCTTGGCCGTTGGCCGTTTATAGGTTTCATTAAAATAATGCACGGCTTCCTCGCTTGACGCTTGAAAACCAAGCGCGCTTAACGTTTCACACAAAATTTGAAGCCCAATCGTAAGATCTTCTTTTGTAATATAACCCATATGCGCAATGCGAAAGATCTTTCCTTTCATGCTCCCTTGTCCGCCAGCCATGGTAACACCCTTTTCATCTCGCATAATTTTAATTAGTTTCTCACCATCAATTCCATTCGGCACTTTTACCGCAGTCACCGCATTTGAAGGGTGACTTTTCGCGAAGAGTTCCAGCTTGATTGCTCGCAACGCAGCTCTCGTTGCATCCGCAAGACGTGCTGTTTCATTTAGGTGACTTCGAAGACCTTTTACTTGAATCAGCTTCAAAGTTTCTTCAAGCGCCAACACCAAAGTTAGCGCGGGTGTAAACGGAGTATCAGAATCAAGAAACGCTTTTTGGTAAAGCTTTAAATCGCAATAATATTTCTGGCATGTCGAGGTTTTATTGAGTGCAAGCGCACGTTCGCTCGCACTGATAAACGCGAGTCCTGGTGGAAGCATGAGCGCCTTTTGAGAACCGCTCACAACCACATCGACTTTCCATTCATCTTGCGGCAGCGGATCTGCACCCAAACCACTAATGGCATCTACAACCAAAATGGCGTTTGATTTGGAAACCATTTCTGCTATCGACTGAATATCGTAGGTCACGCCAGTTGATGTTTCACAATGAGTTGTGTAAACCGCTTTTGTGAACGGGTTCACCTGTAACACTTTTCTAATTTCTGCAGGGTCAATCGCTTCTCCATACGGAGCACTGACGCTGAGCACATTCATCCCATAACTTTTCCCAAGCTCAAGCCACCTTTCGCCAAACTTACCGGCATGAGCAACCAAAATCGTATCGCCTGGAGACAAAAAATTAACCACGGCGGCTTCCATCGCGCCCGTTCCTGAACTGGTTAATGTGAATACATTGCTTTTAGTTTGAAACACTTCTTGCAATCCAAGCGAAACCCGACCAAACACCTTCCGATATTGAGGTGTCCTGTGATGAAAAATGGGTTGGCTTAAGATTTTCAATGCTTCCGGTGGGACTGGTGTGGGGCCCGGCGTAAGCAAAACATTTCGATTCTGATTCATAGGTTCTTTCCCAATTTATTTTTTAGCTTCGTCTGCGGTTGCAATGACTTGATCCACCAGGCCATATGTGTGCGCTTCTTCAGCTGACAAAAAGTGATCACGATCCGTATCTTTTTCGATTCGCTCAATGGGCTGGCCGGTATGTTTTGCAAGCACTTCATTGAGCGACTTCTTCATTTTTAAAATTTCGGTTGCCTGAATGTGAATATCGCTTGCGCTCCCTTGAGCGCCGCCCCAAGGCTGGTGAATCATCACTCGCGAATGCGGAAGCGCGTACCGCTTTCCTTTGCGTCCTGCCGCCAAAAGAAGCGCTCCCATACTCGCGGCCTGTCCGACACAAAAGGTCGCAATATCACACTTCACAAATTGCATGGTATCGTAAATGGCGAGCCCGGCTGTTACCACACCGCCCGGCGAATTAATATAAACACTAATATCTTTTTCAGGGTTATCCATTTGCAGAAAAAGAATCTGGGCAATAATTAAATTGGCGACAATATCGTCAATGGGCGTACCAATAAAAATAATCCGATCCTTAAGCAACCGTGAATAAATATCATAAGCCCGCTCTCCACGCCCTGTTTGTTCAATCACCATTGGCACCAGATAACTCATATTTCCTCCTTTATGATTTCTCTAAGCCGTTTTAATCACGGCGTGATCTTTAACAAATTGAATAGTCTTTTCGCTGACAATTCTTAACAAAAGTGATTCCTTCTCATTTTGATTTTTTTCAAAATGTTCTTGAATCTCTTCGAAAGGTTTTCGATATTGCTTTGCAATTGTCTCATATTTCGCTGAAAAATCAGCTGCTTGCGCTTCAATTTTTTCCTTTTGAGCAACTTCGTCAAGAATGAATGAGATTTTCACTTGCCGCTCAGCTTCTGGCTGCATTTTCTGTCGTAATGTTTCAAGTTCTTGCGCATCCGCCTCTCGATTGAGTCCTTGATGTTTCAATCGATGAATTGTGTCTTCAACAAGTGCATTACGTCTTCGTTCAACCATTCGCTTCGGAACGTCAAATTTTGAATTTTGAATCAGTAAATCAAGCAAAGCGTTTTCGATCTCGAGATTTTGTTCTTCTTTTTTGTGGGTTTCTATATCGGTTCTGATTTTTTGAGTTAAATCGTTCACGGTTTGGAAATCGCCTGCTTCTTTCGCAAATTCATCATCTATTGCAGGAAGTTCGCGTGTTTTAATTTCCTTCACGCTAACCTGAAAAATACCCTCTTTCCCTGCAAATTTTTTATTCGTGTAATTTTGTGGAAAAATCACTTTCACATCACGCTTGTCACCAGATTTTACACCGACTAGCTGATTTGAAAAACCCTCTAAGTAATCTTTCTCTTTGAGCGCAATCATATCTTCAGAACGCTTCTCAATTTGTTTCCCGCCAACGTTACATACATAATCACAAATCAAATAGTCGCCAATCACAGCCTCGCGATTTTCAATTGGAACAAATTTAGCATGCGACTCTTGAATTCTTTTCATGATATCGCTTACCTCAGAATCTTGAACTTGAAGCGGTTTAGGCTTTACGGTTAATCCTTTATACCGGTCGATTTTGATTTTGGGCCTGACTTCAACATGAGCATCAAAATTAAAATGATCCTGTTCAAAATCAATGCGCTGAACAGTCGGTGTTGAAATGGGGTGGATATCTTTTGAGCGGCAAGCTTCTGCAAGGCTTTTAGGAATCAGGTTCTTTAAAACTTCCTCGCGGGCAGTATCTTTATAGTGGATCGCAAGAATATCTCGCGGAACTTTTCCCGGACGAAAACCAGGAACTTTCGCTACCTTTTCCGCCTTTGCATAAAATACGTTATATTCCTGTTTGATTTGATCTGGCGCAACATGAATGGTAATTAATTTCTCGCAAGAACTAATATCTTTTACAGCTACTTTTGAAATCATGAAGCCTTGAGGAAATTCAAATTCCTCATCCTGTCGAACTGGAGCGAGCGATGGGATTTGAACCCACAACATCTTCCTTGGCAAGGAAGTGCTCTACCATTGAGCTACGCTCGCATTTTGTTTTTTAATGAATTACCATTGTCCACCACACAGCGTGGCGGAAGCTACGCTCGCAAATTTTATAAATTTGTGACTTAAACTCTTTGAAATCCGCAACTTACAACTGAAAAACAAGGTATTATAGTGATTTCGTAATCACACTGCAAGAGAAATGGCTAGAGAAATTAAGTGGGGTAAAATTCCTGCGAAGAAAACCGATTGCTATGCCATTTGGCCGAGATAATTGGCAACCTTTTGAGTCTCGGCAAAAAACCGTGTCAAGTCATGTGTTAAGAAAAATTGAAAAAGTCGTTGAGTCGATTCAAGGACAATTTCGGTAAACAAACCCATTTGCAAAACAATTGCCTCTTCTGCGGGTTCTGGAGTTCGAAACCGTACGTCATCAACACCGGTAGCGCTCTGGATCAGCTTGGTTGCTTCTTCATAAATATTTTGAGAAGGGTTTTCTTTGTCTGGCTCAACCACCAAAATAGGTATTTGGCCATTGATCAATCCCACCTCTTCATTCACCACCTGGATCAAAATTTTTTCGTTGTTATAATCTCCCGTAATAAAAACTACCGGGACACCTTTCACGTATTTCGCATAAACGGCAAGAGCTGGAAGAAAGCCGGTATAAAGATAGGCGTGTGAAAACACCTCATTGATAGATTTTTCGCTGGAAGATTTTAAAACGTCGGTCATCACCTCCTTAAACTTCTTTCTTGCATCGCTTGAAGTTTCAAGAAGTTGTATCAGCATTCGCGTCGCAGTGCGATAATGATCAATTTGCTTTTCCGTAAAAACAGAATGAGATTGAACATCATCGAAATTTATCTGCACTGGAAAGATTTCGTTTGCACTTCTATGATTGTCTGTTAATTGAAACTCTAAATTCCTTGCAATTCGAAGTTCGGATCTGATTTTTCTGTCAGCAATACGTTCAATCCGTTGAATTCGAAGAAGCACCTGATCAATTGCTTGGATGATGACGTCATTTTTTGCTTCTCTAGGTTTTCTGGAAAGCGTTTGACGGAGTTCTCCTAACCGCGAAATAGCAAGCGAGGAATACCCATCGCTCGCAAAAGCCTTGATCCGATCAGCGCCCCACCGCCTGACTGTTGAATTGTTATTTTGAATTTGATCAATTCCCTCTGCAAACTCAGAAACCATTTCTTCTTTGAGCTCCTGACTCAAGCGTAGCTTCTTGCTTTTGTGATCAAAAGTCAACTGGCCTCCAACTGTAATTAGCTGGTGCAATGTTTGAACAAAATCTGGCTTAAGAAACGTGCGGGATTCCGAATCAAGATAGCCAAGCCAACCCACCGAATCTCTAGTTAGAACCGCTCCGGGTGTTTGATCACCCACCAAAAATTGATAGAACCCACGATCAGTCACCAATGTTCGCTTCGAATTGCGAAATACCCTAATGAGAGCTTGAGAAAATGAACTGCCAACAATCAGAAATTTTAAAGCATCTTTAATTTTTAAAAGAACCGCAACGTCATCAGGATTTTTGAGATCAAGCCGGCTAATCGCACCCGCAAATGCGTGGTCATCTGGCATGTCATACAATGCTTCGCTCCGGAGCTCGGCCCTTGTCGGTGGCTTTTTTGTCAGCGACGCTTGAGGACCGACAGTCGCGACTTTCATCAAAGCTTCTTTTTCTAAATCTTGACGGTGTGACCCTACCCGGCTTCGACTTTGTGCCGATTTTGAGACATCAATAATAGAACCTTCTACACTAAGACCGGCTGCGCCTGCGGCAATTGCTTTAAACCGCCATTCATATTCAACGTCTCCCAGATCAATTTCCATACGGTATCGAGCCCTTTGTGCAGATTGATTATCACGAAGAATATTGTTCAGCGCGCCCATCATCTGCAATACATCGCTCGTCACTTTAGCTGGCGACCATTTCGCAAGCCCCCACTGAATCTGAATTTTCGGTTCAATTGGTTTTTCAGGTGATTCTTCGTCCCAAAAAATATTTTCTACTTTTTCAAGCTCGCTAAACCACCAGTCTAAAATCATTCGAAATTGATAAAGCATGTCATTTCTTCTTTTTTTAATGCTTTGATAAACATAGGTGGCATCAACCGCATTTATGCGGTGAAATTTGAGCTCCTTAAAAATCTGTCTCATCGCCACTGCTAAATCTGATAAATCAGCGTCCGGCTGATCTTTCAAGCGCTCGGATCCAACCTCAAACTGAGATAACAATTGCGTGAACAACTCATTTATTTTTTTACCCTCATCGGAAAGAAAATAAGCAAGTACCCCAAAACGTTTTTGATAACGGGCATATCGAAAGCTTTTAAATGCATATTTCTCAAACTTTTTTTGGATCTCTTCAACTTTCTCCTTGGCTGAGTTAAGTTGAGCGCGAGAAACCTTTCGAAGCTCGGCCCTCGCTGGATTTGATGATGAAAATAAGGTTACGTTTTGCTCTGCTTCTTGATCAGAATAGAAACCTGGTAGCAAATCACTGGCATCAGAAACTCCATAGCTTTGAGCAAAAATGCGGTCACTTTTCCAAGGGCCATCTGTCAATGTTGTATTTTTAATTCCTAAGTTTTTAAAAAACTGACCGAAAGCAATACTACCAACCCGGGTTAACCCAAAAGCACTACCTACATCCTCCAACATTTCAAAATCTACGCTTGATGTAATGTCTACTTTTCCAGGATAAAGATACATCTCCCGAAAATCATAAGCCACATAACTAAGCAGATTAATCCAACGAAGTAGTTTCTTAAGCGAGTCGCCAATCGGAAGTTTCTGAATGACTTTAGCGCTCCATCTTTTAGCGCGCTTGATCCGTGCGCTCACAACTGGATTCGTAATGCGCATTCCAAAAAAAATAAGGGGGCGATTCCGCACATAATTACGAACCGCCATTTTGTTTTCTGATTTTTGAAATGCAAAGCGGTAATCAATAGTCAAAATGTAACCTTTGACACTTTTCTTTAAAATCTTAGCCATCCGAACTTGCCAATAGACTAGGTTTAAACTGAGTGGCCACTCCCAGCCTCGCTCTTGCTCGTGAAGATTGTTTAAATGTACGAAAATTACATCTTGAACTGCTAAGGGCGTCGTCTGAATCTTTTGGTAAGCAGGGTTTGATTCATCGAAAGGAACCAAAACTTCCTTGAAATCACCCTTTTGGTCAAGGGTTACATAAACTTCATGCAACTTGCCATTCACCGACTGAATGCGATGAACAGGAAAAGCATCTGGAAGTTCATTTGAGAGAAAAATCCGGGGAACTTGTTCGCTTAAGGCGTTATCTTGATCCGGAAGTGTAATTGCAGAATCTTCAACCCAGGTTACTGGGAAACCTTTTTTTTGAAGTCGTGGCTTTTGTTCTCCTTCGCGAAGCGCATCACTGATTTCAACAATGACATATTGCAATGCTTCCAAAACATTTTTTGCATTTTGAAACGATTTAACTGTTTCTCGCGTGACCTTCACTCCTTTAAAAACCTCTGGTCTTCCGATCAATGTCCATCGATCGTAATGTGCTGCGCGACGCGAAAGCTCCTCTAATATATTTTCAGCCAGCACGCCACGCCCTGCACCCATCTCAACAACTTGGAACTTTTTTGGCCGCCCCAATTTTATCCACATATCAACTAAAACGGTTGTAATGCTACTTGCAAAAACTTCAGGAATTGCTTCCGGAGCCGTTGTAAAATCCACGTCAGCATAAGGCTCTCCAATTCGAACATTTCCGCTTTTGTAGTAACCATATTGGGGATGATATAAGGAAAGCTCCATAAAACGCTCAAAAGAAATTATTTTTTCCTGCCTAATTTCATTTTGAATCAGAGATTTCAACGGGTTGCTGTCATCTCGCTCGCTCTGCTTCCGAAGCTCAGAACGATATTCAGCACTACTTCGCGATTTCTCTTTTTCTAAAAAAGCGTCACGAATGATCCGCGGTTTTTTGTAAGTAGGTAAACGTGGTTTTTGTCTAGCAGGTAAACCAAGAAGATTTTGCAACTCTTGACTGACGAGACTATCCGTCGTTGCCCTTGGTCGATTTAGCGATGCGGATGCTGCATGCGGTTTGGATTGTATCAGCAACGGATCATTTGGTGAGACTGAGCTAGTCGGAATCAAAGTGCACAAAACCAAAACTGAAACTTGCCTGTACACACATGGTAAAGCTCTGACTTTCATCATAGATAAAACTCTTTCGAGTGCACCTCCGTGTAGGATGATCATAACTATACCTATAACCTGATAATAAGTCAATATTCGGTCATTAATATATTATAAAGGGTTAAATAAACGAGAAATTTAACTGCAGAAAATTTATAGCGGTAGTCGAGATAGTTAATACAAGAGAAGAGACTTGAGCCCCCGGCCCTATGAGACGAGATCCCAAGTCTTGAATCTTGCGCAGGCATCTGTCCCTGAGCTTCCTTAAAAGAATTAAATCTGCGAGAGGAGGGACACTTGCCTACCACACAGCGAAGCAGTGCCGTGCACAGTTTACGGCAAAGCGCGGCGGATCCAGCCAACAGCGCTTTATGGACAAGTCCGCCGTGCTGTTTGGCGGAAACCCCAACAAGAAAACAAGTGCGAGAGACAGGAGTTTCCGCCTCCGGCGGAGAACCTGCGAGAGGAGGGACTTGAACCCCCACCCCTTTCGGGACAAGATCCTAAGTCTTGAATCTTGAATCTTGCGTAAGCGTCTGCACTGAACATCCTTGGAAATTAAATCTGCGAGAGGAGGGACTTGAACCCCCATGGGTTTCCCCACAAGATCCTAAGTCTTGCGCGTCTGCCAGTTTCGCCACTCTCGCATTTTTTAATTGTAAGCTCAGGGAC
>JACQQN010000074.1 GCA_016206995.1 Candidatus Omnitrophota bacterium
GGTGGATTCTGATTGCCGTTGGTGGGTTTGTGGCTTCTGTCCTCTTTTGGAACTGGCTATTAATTGAACGAATGGGTGCCGATTTTAAAGCTCCGCATGTTGCCATTAGCTGGATCGCGGCTGTCTTTGGCACTTGGTTCATTATTCTAATCCTGCTCATGCAAAAAAAAGAAAAAGTAATGGGTCATATGGATCAAGATGATGAAGCAACGGTCTCGTGGTGGTTGATTTGGATTGGGCTCACGATCGGATCTTTCTTTCTTTCTGTTTGGTTCTGGACACCTTTCATCGCTGAACGGCTCGGTTCCGTTAAGGAATCTGCTAATTCACTGATTTGGATTGTCGCCGTTTTTGGGACATGGCTGATTGCTCTCACACCTCTCATGATATTCATGTATAAGAAAGTCGACCAAGCATACGAAAAAGCGCGGATTGCGCGGGAAAAACGAGGAGAGACAGACCGACGTACAGATTCCGTTAAAATTAAAGCTGTCTTGATCGATCCTGAAAAACGAAAATTACCAAAGCACCTCTCAGAAGAATTAAAGAAAATCCCCTCGACCGTAAAAGAAGGCCATCTCGTTACGGTTACATTGAAAGATGGAAGAAAAGTGGAAAACGTTTTCGTGGCGAAGAGAAGCGAGCTATTGGGAATTTACGATCAAACTGAACTCACGTTTGCCGCAAACGACATCGTCGCCATCGAACCTACTGATTTAAGCCATCCTCCCGACTTCACCCAGAAATCCTGGCTTCGCTTTGACGGAAACGCGGCTTAAGCGTTAGCGGTTTCTGTTTTTGAATCGCTCGCGGATTTTTGATTGCAAACACTTCGCAATGTCAATTCTGGAGCTTTTTGGATTCCTTCGGCATAGCTAAGCATCGGAATCGTATCCCAAGGACAATTCTTAGCGCAAAGCGCGCAGCCAATGCAACGTTCGATATCAACTTCGACAAGTTGTTGAAACTGCGTAAAATCAACTCCTGGGACAATCTCAATACAATCCACGGGACAGAAAATAATGCATGCCTCGCAACCCGTGCAACCATTTTGATTGATCACTGCAAGCTTGAGTGGTTCTCGTTTACGGGGAGGTTTGCTTGCGATATTAGGCGGCCGTTCGTCCTTTCGGGCTGTGTTTTCTGTCATGAATTACTCCAAAAAAAGGGACAGGTCTTGCATGTGTTGACTAAAGAAGACCTGTCCCTTTTTTGCTATTTTCAATGCCTGTCCCCTTTTGCGTGCATTATTTTATAACGCATTCTGAAAAATGAAAGCAACGCAACATCAGTTAAAACAATCATTAAAACATATTGCACGCCACCGCCGCCAAAACCGTAACTATGGAGCCCAGCAGCTAAAACAAAATTAACCCCGTACCATGCCATAAGCACCGTTAAAAAACAAAGCGCTGAATAAAAAGCGACGCCAAATGAATCGAGCCATCCTGCCGTGCGGCCATGTAAAAGCGCAAGATACGCAAGAAGCGCGATGAGCGCCCAGGTTTCTTTTGGGTCCCATCCCCAAAACCTGCCCCATGAATAAGCTGCCCAAACGCCGCCCAGAATAGTTCCAGCCGCGAGCAAAATGATCCCAATTTGAAGTGCTCGGTAAAGAAATTCAGTTAGGTTTTGAATCTCTTGCTTTTTGGATGGTTGAAAGGCTAAGTGATAAAGTAGAACATGTGAGATTCCCCAATTCAAAAGAAACGCGCCGTAGCCAAGTGTAATCGTTAACACGTGAATCGTGAGCCAAAAATTACTCCTGAGGACAGGAACAAGTGGCGAGATTGATTGGCTGAGCACCGTTGGAAGGCTATCTCCAATCACAAGCGCCAAAACAGCAACAGAAGCTGCGACTGTCGGAATTAATGAGGATTTATAGACAAACCAAAGAATAAGCGAAAATAAAACAACTCCCCAAGCCACCCAGATAACAGATTCATACATATTGGTTACGGGCGGCCGACCTGAAATTAAAATTCTCAAAATGAAACCGTACGTATGCATTAAAAACCCTGCAACATAAAAAGAAAGTGAAGTCCATTGAATTTTTCTTCTTTTTTGAACGCCAAAGACAAGCAACAGAACACTAATTAAATAAAGAAACCATGCCAGCCGGAATGGTTTTAACTTGAGGTAAAGGAGTTCTCTGTGGAGCGCTGACTCATCAAGAACAATATCCCGCGAGATTAAAAGCTCGTTCAAAGCTGCCTGAAAAAACTCGGCGGAAGCCACCGCGAGCCGAGGATCTTCTTCCCCCAATCTGCCTAATAAATAGGAAAGCGAATTCCGAACTTTTTGGATGTAAGCCTCATCGAAAAATGCTTTTAAAATTGCTTCCCCTTCTGCGCTCAAAATGCCTGCGAGTGGAATCCACGCCGTGCTTGGTTCGCCTGGATGAGGAATAAAACCAGGAATATTCCCTCTTGAGATTTCTTCAAAAAGGCGTGCTTTATGGTAAAGCTCTAGCGAATTCTTCTCAAGCGGGCTGAGCGGCTCTTTCTTCTCTTGTTTCATTTGCGCTGTTTTCACGTGATTTAGAAAATTCATGTCTGCTGTCACAAGACTTGGCGCAATCCGGTTTTTTACAAGATCGCTTGAAAATTGTTCTCGGAGTTTTGAATCAGAGACGGGGATGAAAGATTTCGCGGCCCAAAAGTCTGGTTTTGCAATCCATCGCCACACGAGAAGCGCGGCGCTCGTTTTCTCAAATGACGTCTTTCCCGTAATCATCAGGACATTTTCTCGGGCAAAACTTTCGAATGGTTTTATTCGACCACCTTCTTGGACAGGAAGAGACCCTAATACTTCTTCCAGAGAGCGGCCGGAGGATTCCATTTCAGCTGTACAAAGAGAGCTTCCGAATCCCAGCAAAAAAGAAATTGAGAAAATAA
>JACQQN010000075.1 GCA_016206995.1 Candidatus Omnitrophota bacterium
ACATCTCGTAAAACTTCACCTGCTTCTACATTTGGAAGGTTGCTTCGGAGCGAAACGTAAAGTTTCCCTTTGTAACGGCCAGTACAAAAAGACCAGTGTCTTCCTTTGTATGTCAGAAGAAAATCTGCAATTTGAGAAACCAGATCCGGACTTTCTACGGTTTCAAGGTGTGAAATAATAATTCCACGGCGCACCAAGGCCTCCCCGATTCCTTTTCCGAGAGTGACAAAAAACTTTCTAGATCTTGATGGGTTTTGGATTCGCGCAAGCGCACGCATGTCGCAGTAAGGCAAAATATCGAGGTAGGTTTGGACAACATCCGCTCGGTTTGCCCGATATAAATGAAGCGTGTCTGAAAGAATTCCATAGGCAAGCGCTGTTGCGATTCGCGCAGGGATTTCTTTTTTTCGAAGTAAAAGTGCTTGTGCGAGAATAACACAAGTCGCTCCGCACTCAGGATCAACGATCATGAAATTTGCGGTTGGTTTTGTGACAAATGGGTGCTGGTCAATGATGATGGTTGCTTTTCGGTTGGCGGGAAGAGAGTTATTTTTGAAGCCGGGCTGCGTGTCAAGAAGTGCAATGTGTTCGTATTTCTTAAGGTCCGTTGATTTTAATTTATAAACCGGCATTTTCAAAATAGTAACCATCGAACGATTTTCCATTCGTCCGATCACTCCACCATAAACAATTTTTGATTGGATGCCAAAATCTCGTTCCGCGAGGTATTGAAGCGCAAAAGCGCTGCCAAGCGTATCAGGGTCGGGATAGTCGTGAGTTAAGATGAGAAGGGGTGAAATTGCCTTGCTGCGCCTTGAAAGGTAGTGGATCAGCTTTCGAGCATTTTGCGATAATTTTTTATCGATTGAAGACGTTTTTTTCACAAGAATAACTTATTTTTAAATCAATCAGCTTCTTAAGGTCATTTGTTGAAAGTCGGATTATACTACAGAAGCCTCTCAAAACGCCATTTGAAATATCTGTTATCGCCCCTCATTTTTGGTAAAATGCCAGCTCAAACTAATCGTGAACATCAAATGAAAAGACATCGTCCAGTCATTTCCATGGGAGTAGAGCTAGAAACCTACTCCATTGCACTTCCCGAATATCGAATTTGCCGGGAACTCCATTTTCCGAGGCGTTCAAGCGTCGAAAAAGGAGAGCGCTTCACGCGCGATGTCAGTATCGGTTCGGAATATAACAGCAAGGTTTTTACAACCATCCGGGAAGCATTCTTTCTTTTGAAAAGCGGACTTCGGAAGTATACGTGGTTTCGGCCGAATGGCAGCGAGGCACGACATGTCATTTTTCCAGTGGGTGGCTGGACGGATCGGTTTGCGGGAAGTCACATTCACTTGGCATGGGGGAAGCGAAAACTCACGTACGAACAAGCCAAAAGTCTTGCCCGCGCCTTGCACGATCACATACCATTTTTAATTGTTCTTTCTGAAAATTCACCGGTTTGGCGCGAAAAAATGACGCCTCATTTTTCAAATCGGCTTAGATTGGGTTCTGATAAGTACTGCAAAGTGACAAAACGGGAGATGCTTTACAAAGATCATTACCGGGAGCTTACTTTTAACCGTGGAGGAAAGAAAAAACCGCCCACGCTTGAACTCCGCGTTTGTGACAGTTCTGTTCCGGAGTATCTTGCTGCTGCTTTGTGTGTTTGTAAGGCCGTTACGCTTCGTTGGCTTAAGAAAAAGCAACCACTCAATCAGTCAACCCACATCAATTATTTGCACGCGCGAGACCGGGCAATTCGGTTAGGCCCCCGAGCACGCCTGGTCTGGATGAGTCACTCCGTGCCGGTTTCCCGTTATGTCGATTTATTTTTTAGGAAGTATAAAAGAGAGCTTGAAGAAATGGATATTCCAGAAGAAGTTTTGCGCGTCTTTAAATATCTAAAAAAAGGATGGAATCAAGCCGAAGTCATAAGGAAGGCAGCCCAAAAATGCCGGAGGCGGCATCAGCCAACGTGGCAACGGCAGCTTGCAAAGCGTTACGCCACAGCCATTGAAGAACTTCTCGACGGGAATTCTTATGAGCGATTTGCGCATCGGTTGGGTGTTAAACTGCCTGGCATTGATCGCACGTGGCTTGGGCGCAAGGAGGCAAAGTGGTGAGACGAAGGAAAAAACGCCGCACAAAAAAGCGTTCTATTTTCCATCAAAAGAAAGGGAAACCAGTCATTGGGATTACGTGTGAAGTTGAAAAGAAAAAACCATTTTTTGCCGAGTTTGATCTTTATTGTGATTATCGTTATATCCGCGCCATCATTCGGGCTGGTGGAATTCCCATTTTACTTCCAATCAATCCCTTTAAAAACAATGTGGACAGACTTTCAGAGTGTATTGACGGCCTTGTGATTATCGGTGGCGCCGACATTCATCCAAGTTTTTACGGAGAAAAATCAAAAAAGAAAGTCGTTCCCATCTATCGCGGCCGGACTTATTTTGAAATGCTTCTTTACCGCGCCGCACAAAAGAAAAAGATCCCCGTGCTCGGAATTTGTTATGGCATGCAACTTTTGAATGTGATGCACGGCGGAACGCTTCATCAGGACATTCAATCAGAAGTGAAAGGTGCGCGCAATCACCGTTCGAAATCAAGCCCGCTTCACAAAGTAGAAGTGCAGCCCGGTTCACTTTGCCGTCAGATTTTTAAATCGCACCATTTTTCTGTCCACAGCAGTCATCACCAAGCAGTGAAACTTCCCGGAAAATTAATTCGGATTACTGCTGTTTCGGAAGATGGAATCCCGGAGGCGCTTGAAGGGCCGCCGCGTACTTTCGGTGTCCAGTGGCATCCTGAGCGTCAACCCAAAGATTTAATTCAAAGCAAGCTGTTCAATTATTTTATCCGCCTTGCCCGGCAGAGGTCTGAAGCTTAAATAAAAATTCTTGGTGCGTTCTTCTTTCTTGACCAATTTCAGTGAACAAAGTTATAGTATGCAAA
>JACQQN010000076.1 GCA_016206995.1 Candidatus Omnitrophota bacterium
ATTGATTTATTAATTAAGCGGGACTACAATAATTAGCAAGAAAGCGTAGTCTGGTTTTTGGTACGGGGTAGATAGTAAGTGATCGCGCAACCGGAAAATGGGTGAGGGAGAGTGGCATGAGTAGGAAACCAAAGTCCACAAGAAAGTTAAAGCAGAAACCCAAGGTAAAAGCGGTCAAGTCAAAATCGCCGAAACAAGTTAAGCAAGTTCCCGCCCCAAGAAAACAAGAAATAAAATCAGCGAAACCGTCCCTTCAATTACGCCCTTCTACCAACCGAACTTCTAAAAAAATGCGCTTGCCGGTTTATTCGCAGACACAGATAGTAAAGCAACCCTCATTCTCCGAGAAAAGCAGCCAATGGTCACAATCGATTCAGCCTCAACCCGTACCAACTCAATGGGCAAATGGAGCGCCGGAGCTTCCTCATAGCTATAATGTGACGCGTTTGGTTTTAATGGTTCGAGATCCTTACACGGTTTTTTGCTATTGGGATTTCAGCTCAGAAACGTGGAGTTGGATTCAGGGTCTTTTCAAAAAACATCATGGGAATTTGAAAGTAATTCTTCGCATTTATGACGTGACTAATATTGAATTTGACGGCTCTCATTCAAATTCCTCTCACGATATTGACGTGTCGCTTGAAGCAAAAAATTGGTACGCTCATGTCAGCGTACCAAATCGGGAATGGGTTTTTGATTTGGCCTTAATCAGTTCTTCCGGTGATTACTATCTAATTGTGAGAAGTAATCGCGTGAGAACACCACGAGATGGACCCAGTGATGTCATTGATGAAAATTGGATGATTGCTGATTTTGACCGTATTTATGCGCTTTCCGGTGGTTTTGGAATTGGTATGAGCTCTGCGGAAGTTCGGCGGTTGATCAAAGAGCGTTATTTAATTCAACGGGCACTTTTTTCTGGTTCTCCGGGTGGTAGTTATTCATTCGCCGCATCACCAAAACAGCGCTCGCAGCCTGCCTGAATATTTGTGAGGATATCTCGTGTCTGAACCCTACTCGAAGAAACAAGGTAATTTATTGATTGTTTTACACGCCCATCTTCCTTTTGTTCGCCATCCCGATCATGATCGGTTTTTGGAAGAAGACTGGCTTTTCGAAGCGATTACAGAGACATATCTTCCACTCATTGATATGATGCGGCGGCTAACGGATGAGGGGGTTGATTTTCGTTTGACCTTTACCGTAACGCCACCGCTCGCGTCCATGTTGGCCGATCAGGTCCTCCAAAATCGTTATCTCGCGCACATTGATCGCTTGATCCAACTTTCCCAAATGGAAATTAATAGAACCCAAGGAGATTCCCAGTTTCATCCGCTGGCATGGATGTATTACAACTGGTTTCGAAGAGCGCGCCAACTATTTGCTGACTATTATCAATGTAATTTACTCACCGCGCTCAAGCAATTTCAAGAGCTTGGCAAGGTTGATTTATTAACTTGCGGATCGACTCATGGCTATTTCCCAAACATGGAAGAAAACCGGCGATCGGTTCGGGCTCAAGTGAAGATTGCTTGCGATCGGCATGAAGAGCTTTTTGGTCGGCGGCCGCTTGGAATCTGGCTTCCGGAATGCGGTTATTGGCCCGGTGATGATGAGATTCTTAAAGAAAATGGAATTCTTTACTTTTTTTCTGATGCACACGCTATTCTTCACGGCAGCCCTCGTCCTAAGTACGGTGTTTTTGCACCCATTGCGTGTCCTTCTGGTATTTTTGCGTTTGGTCGTGACTTGGAGTCGTCGAAACAAGTTTGGAGCGCTCAAGAGGGGTATCCGGGAGATTCAGTCTACCGAGAATTTTACCGAGATATTGGTTATGACTTAGACTACAACTATGTCCGCCCGTTTCTTCACGGAGATGGTAACCGCACCAACATTGGAATTAAATATTACCGGATTACCAATGGAACGGATCAGAAGGAACCGTATCATCCTGATTGGGCTCGCGACAAAGCTGCGGAACATGCCGGAAACTTTATGTTCAACCGTGAGCGTCAGGTGGAGTATTTAGAATCTCTTCTTAAGAAAAACCCTTTGATTATCTCGCTTTATGATGCAGAACTTTTTGGCCATTGGTGGTATGAAGGCCCGCAATTCATCGAATTTTTGATTCGGAAAATTTATTTTGATTCAAAAATTGTAAAACTAACCACGGCGCCGGAATACCTCAAAGAAAATTCAAAATTTCAGATTTTAACTCCTTCTTTTTCAAGTTGGGGTTATAAAGGATATAGCGAGTTTTGGCTTGAGGGTTCTAATGATTGGATTTATCCTCACCTTCATGAAGCAGGGCGACGGATGCAGGAACTTGCGATTGAGCATGTGCATGAAAACTCGAATCACTTGATGGACCGCGCACTCAAACAAGCAGCCCGAGAATTGTTACTTGCAGAATCAAGCGACTGGGCATTTATTATGAAGACGGGAACCAATGTGAGTTATGCGAATCAACGCATTCGAACTCATTTGAATAATTTCTTAAAACTTTATGATGAAGTGAAACGTCGCCAAATTGATGAAAAATATCTTGCTGAATTAGAAGAAAAAGATAATATTTTCCCAAATGTTGATTGGCGTGTTTACGCTTCTTAAATTTCATCCTCAAGAGATTTTAAATTCAAGCCGTTTTAATAAAGCCATGAAAAAATTAGCAACTGTCATTTTAATAGTCTCAATGGGTGTAGCGCCGGTATTTGTTTTCTATCCAAAAACGGTTGAAGCGCGAGCTTCTCACCATTCACTACCTTCGGCTAAATCAGCTATCGTGATCGATCAAAAAACTGGAAAAACATTATTTTCCAGGTCGTCGCAAACGAAACGCGCACCCGCGAGTACAGTAAAGTTGTTAACCGCTCTGGTAGTTTTGGACGCGCTTCAACTAGATTCGGTGGTGCGAATACCTTCCGGTGTTGTCGGTGTACAGCCAAGTCGTATTAATTTGCGAACAGGCGAACAATTCTACGTTCGTGATCTTTTAAAAGCAGTTTTAATTGGTTCTGCGAATGATGCGGCGCGCGCGCTGGCGATTGTAACAGCCGGGTCTGAATACCAATTTGCTCAACGGATGAATCAAAAGGCAAGCGCGCTTGGCGCGCTTCGGTCAAATTTTGTCACTTCAAATGGACTTCCCGCTAAGAATCAATATTCGACGGTTTACGAC
>JACQQN010000077.1 GCA_016206995.1 Candidatus Omnitrophota bacterium
ACCCTAAATTGTTATTATGGAACAAGTTTTTATCTTTAGTAAAAACAAACCCTGAAATTTGCTCAAAATTATTTCAGACTTCCGTTGAGAAAGTTTTGCAACATGATTTGGCAACGATTATTTACACCTCTGGTACTACAGGGCCGCCTAAAGGTGTGATGCTGACTCATGCAAATTTTCTTCAGAATTGTGTAGATTCAATGGATGCTATTAGCCTGGGAGAGCGGGACACGACGCTTTCATTTTTACCGCTGAGTCATGTTTTCGAGCGGATGGCAGGGTTTTATTTCCCCATAATGTGCGGTGCAACAATCGCTTATGCAGAGAATATGAACACGGTTCCACAAAATTTGCGTGAAGTAAAGCCGACAATTGCATGTGCAGTGCCTCGTGTTTATGAAAAAGTTTATGCTCGTGTTGCTGATACCATTGAACACAGCCCGCCATTTTTACAAAAATTAATTCGGTGGGCGATTGAAATAGGCCATCGATCGATTCCATTCCGCTTAGCAGGAAGGTGTCTTCCACCGTTCCTTTGGTTATGTTATCAGTTTGCAAAAGTTCTTGTGTTTCAAAAATTAAAACGACAGTTAGGAGGGCGTCTACGGTTCTTTATTTCGGGAGGAGCACCACTCCCGAAGAAGTTGGGAGAGTTCTTTTTCGCAGCTGGCATTTATATTTTAGAAGGGTATGGACTGACAGAAACTTCTCCCGTAATTTCAGTCAACCGGTTGAATCAGCTTAAGTTTGGAACGGTGGGTGTGCCGCTTGCACAAGTGGAAACGCGTATTGCAAGTGACGGCGAAATTATCGTGCGTGGTCCCAGTGTTATGCTGGGATATTACCAAAATCCTCAAGCGACTGCCGAAGTCATACGAGAAGGTTGGTTTCACACGGGAGACATCGGCCAATTTGATTCTGAAGGCTTTTTAATGATCACGGATCGCAAAAAGGACATTATTGTTACTTCCGGGGGAAAGAACTTATCTCCGCAAAACATTGAAAATTTACTTTTAAGAAGCCGTGCGATCCAACAAGCCGTTGTAATTGGCGACCAACACAATTATCTTGTCGCTTTGATTGTCCCAAATTTCACTTACTTTTTTGAGCAATCTGATTTAAAAGGGCGCACAAATGAAGAAGTGAGTCAACTTCCCTTAGTGAATGAATTTGTCAGGCAGGAAATTGATCGCGAAACAGCAGAGCTAGCAAGTTATGAAAAAATTAAATATTTTTGCCTGCTTCCTCGTGAATTAACTCAAGAGAATGGTGAGTTGACACCAACGCTTAAAGTGAAACGAAAAGTTGTTGGGGAACGTTATGGACGATTAATCGAAGCAATGTACTTAGAAGGCGAAAAGAAAAAATCACCGTGAAATGTGACGAAGGTTATTTTCAAGCAAAAGATGGAATCAAACTTTTTTATCGTGCTTGGGAACAGTCTCAAGCGACACCAAACGTTTGTATTCTCATTCATGGATACGGCGACCATTCAGGACGTTATAATGAATTGATTGGGTCGCTATCTGAATTACCATTTTCGTTTTATGCTTTTGATTTAAGAGGGCAAGGGCGTTCAGGCGGCCGGCGGGTTTTTGTAGATTATTTTCATCAGTATGCAGCAGATTGTAATGATTTTCTTCAGTTTTTAGGTAACCAAGGTAAGATCCGATCCAAGAAACTATTCTTATTTGGGCATAGCCTGGGTGGCTTAATTGCAATCCAGGTGGCTTCGCAAGACCAAGGGGAATGGAGCGGTCTCATCTTGTCGTCACCATGCTTTCAATTGTATGGAGTTTCGTGGTCGCTTATTCTCAGATTTTTTGTTAAAATTCTTGCTCGACTCGCACCGCATCTTGTGATGCGTAACCTGGTAAAACCCCGGTACTTATTTCATGATTCGAAGCGAATGGAGGAGTATCTAAAAGATTCTCAAATAGAGCGCAGAGTGGCGGTGCACTTGGCGAATGAAATCGTAAAGGCATGCCAGTGTGCACAGAAAGAAAGAATTAGATTGCAGGCACCCCTTCTTGTTCTTGCAAGTGGCGATGATCGGATCGTGTCGCTTCCTGCGACGCAAAATTGGTTTGATAAAGTTCAAGCGGTGTCAAAAAAAATGGTAACTTACCCGAACTTGTATCATGAGATTTTTAATGAAACAGATCCAAAACCCGTTCAAGATCTCAAAGAATTTCTAGCTGCTGAGAGTAAAGGAGATCACAATGAAGATTAAATGGATTTTAGGATTAATTGTATTGACTGGGTTGCTGAGTGGGTGTGGGGAAACATTTCGTGGTATTGGGCGCGATACCTCTCGGATTATCTATGGCGCGAAAACTATTTTTGTAAGTCAGAAATAAATAAAGGAAAAGTATGGTGACTAAGCACTTGGGATTTCGGATTTGTGCTGCGATGGTGTGCGTTGCGATGATTGGATCATTGTCAGGGTGTGCGCAATACAAGCGTCCAACCTTAATGATTAAAGTGCCTGACTTCTATGAAAATAGAGTGAACACGCACCAATTGACTTTAGTGGCCGACCCTTATTTTGAGCAGTCAAAAATAGAGTACATTTTCAATACAAATTTACTAGATGAGGGATTTCTCCCAATTCATTTTATTGCTTTTAACTATGGCGGAGAGTCTTATGATTTGTCGGAGGCACACTTTACGCTGATGAGAGATGATGGTTTGGTGTATGAACCCATGACACCCAAAGAGGTAGCAAAGAAAGTTTTAAAACACACCTCGCTCCGAATGGTTGGCTGGGGATTTGCCGGGTTAATTATTTTAAGCATTCCATTTTCATTGACAGCAGGAATTGATTCATTTCGTGCCAATAAAAAAATTAGAGAAGCGATCACGAAAGAAACGCTTCGCATTTTTCAAATTGGTCCCAAAGAAGTGCTTGATGGGTTCTATTTTTTTAGAATTGGCAAGAATTCTAAGAGTACTCAAGAAGCGCTGAAGCGGAAATATCAGTTTCGAATTGAAAAGCTCGTGCAGGTCGAAACAGATCAAGCTTATGAATTTGTCATTGGATTGAATTAATATTTTTAAACTATTGATTGACAAGGTTGTTACCCTCTTGATTAGGGACGCAAAGAAAAAAAAACAGACAGGCGGTATATTAAGCACGCTTTTATTTATTGTCGTTTTTCTTGTTGCGATAGTATTTGGCTGGTATTGGTATCAAGAAAATCCAGAGGTTATACAAGGTTGGTTGGGGCATCATCCAAGTGAAGACCGCGGTTACCTAACATACGAAGAATATTTAAGTAAAAAGAAAAGAGAAAAAACTTTAGAAAGTTGGAAGTCTTGGGTTGAGAAGACGTTCGGCCAGGTGCATAAATAGTGCCGGAACCAGTAAATTTCAAAAATCGGTCATGGGCAAAAAATCGTTAGTTTTGATATTCATTTTTTTGTATAGCTAGCAAGTTTTAAATTGTTATGGGGCGGTAGTTCAGTTGGGAGAACGCCACATTCGCATTGTGGAGGTCAGGGGTTCAACTCCCCTCCGCTCCAAAATCTTTAGCTTCAGGTTTAACCTGGTCGATTTGGACAAGATTGCAACCAGTTATTAACTACCAAAGGTTTCATAGAGATGAACAGAAATTTATTTTTAGTTGTCAGCGTGACAGTTTTCATATTACAGCAAACCGGTTTTGCTGAAACCCCGCAAGAGAAAATCAATGTTACCGTTTCAATTCCGCCACTCGCTCAATTTGTTGAGCAAGTGGCGGGTGATTATGCCACCGTGCAAATCATGGTTCGTCCTGGAGCAAATCCGCATGCATACGAGCCTGCGCCAAGCCAATTGAGAGGCTTGGTGCGTTCTCAATTATACGTTGCAGTCGGAAGCGGTATTGAATTTGAGGTTGTATGGTTAGAAAAGCTCAAGGCCATAAACCCAAAGATGAAGGTTTATAAAGTGGCTGGGGAGACCTCATTGTCTCCAGATCGGACAAATGGCGAGAAGCACGATCACGGCAATTTAGATCCTCATGTTTGGCTTTCTTTGCGCCGCGCTGTCGAAATGGTTCAAAAAATTAAAATCACGATGATCCAGATTGATCCCAAGCACCAATTGCAATATGAAAGAAATGCTGCAGTCTTCACAAAAACACTCACGGAATTAGATCTTGAAGCAATCAAACTTTTTCAGGGGTTTCACGGGAGAAGTTTCTTGGTTTACCATCCGGCTTGGGCATATTTTGCGCGTGATTATGGATTAAAAGAAATCGTGATTGAAGAAAATGGAAAAGAACCAAGTGTAGCGCACATGGCAAAAGTGATTAAAATGGCACGCGATGAGGGGATTAAGACTGTTATCGTGTCACCGCAGTTCAGTGAAAAAAGTGCGCAAGTTGTGGCAAGAGAAATTAGTGGGAGAATTATTGTTGCAGATGATCTTGCACAGGATTACATTGGAAATATGCGTCAATTGATTCACCAACTAGCGAGTACCTTAGAGAGTTCTGTATGAATGAAAAGGCAATTGATCTAAAGGGTGTCTGGGTGCATTATGATGCAACTTTGGTACTGAAAGACATTCATTTAGCAATCGATCAAAATATTTTATTGGGCATTATTGGACCAAATGGCGCTGGGAAAACCACGTTGCTCAAAATAATTTTAGGCTTGATCGAGCCCGAGCAGGGTGATGTGAGAGTGCTTGGAAGGTACCCTAAAGAAGCGAGGCGGTGGGTAGGGTATGTACCCCAGCGGGGTTTGATTGACCATGATTTTCCGATTAATGTCTGGGACGTGGTTTTGATGGGGAGGCTTGCGAGGCATCGGCTTTTTTCAGGTTACACAGCTGAGGATAAAGCGAGCACCCGTGAAGCTTTAGAAAAAGTAAATTTGCTAGAGCTTAAAGATAGGCAGATAGGGGAGTTATCTGAGGGCGAACGGCAGCGGGTCTTTATTGCTCGAGCGTTGGTGAATGATTCCAAACTTCTTCTCTTAGATGAACCAACCGCAAGTGTTGATCAACGGGTCCAAAGTGGGCTTTATGAATTGCTCGCAAAATTGAAAAAGGAACATACCATTGTTTTAATTTCTCATGATATTGGTGTTATCTCTGCTTATGTTGATAAAATTGCTTGCCTGAACGTTCAGCTCTATTTTCATGATACGAAAGAAGTATCAAAAGAAGATCTAGAGGCAGTTTATGGGTGTCCTTTTGATCTGATTGGGCATGGTTTACCGCATCGCGTTGTACACAAACATTAGTGAGTGAGGGTTTTTGATGGACTGGTTGCACTATGAATTCATGCGAAATGCAGTTTTTGCTGCTTTGCTTGCAAGTATTGCCTGCGGCGTAATTGGCTCCTATGTAATCATTAAGCGCTTGGTTTTCATTAGCGGTGGAATTTCTCACTCAGCATTCGGGGGAATTGGACTTGGTTTATTTTTAGGTATTGATCCCTTACTGACGGTGATTCCGTTTACGCTCTTGTGTGCGTTTGGGATTGGTTACCTCAGCAGAAAATCTAAAATTCCAATGGATACCGCCATTGGGATTTTTTGGGCGTTTGGTATGGCGCTCGGGATTATATTTGTCAATTTAACTCCCGGTTATGTTCCAGATCTTTTTAGTTACCTTTTTGGTAGTATTTTGACAGTACCTAATTCGGATCTCATGCTCA
>JACQQN010000078.1 GCA_016206995.1 Candidatus Omnitrophota bacterium
ATTCAAGCCAATAAACGAAAGTCGGTTGTTCTTTTTCTTGGAATGGCGCTGTGTCTGCTTGCGCTTGGGTTTATTATTGGAACTGCTATAGAACCTGAAACTGGTGGAATGCTCGGTTTGATCTCCACATCTGTATTGTGGATCATTTTATCTCTCGTGAGTTATTTTTCAGGAGATTCCATTCTTTTAGCTTCCAGCCATGCACAGGAAGTTTCTCGTGATGTTCATCCTCAGCTTTTTAATGTAGTTGAGGAAATGAAAATCGCAGCCAACCTTCCCACATTGCCCAGAATTTATATCATTGATGAAGAAGCCCCGAATGCGTTTGCAACCGGGAGGAGTCCAGAGAAAAGTTCCGTTGCTGTTACAGCGGGGCTTCTTTCAAAACTAAATCGTGACGAACTCCAAGGGGTCATAGCCCACGAAATTTCACATATTGTGAATCGGGATGTTCTCTATATGACGTGTGCTGGTGTTTTGCTTGGCAGCATTACACTCATTTCGCAAGTCTTTTTCCGTGGAACGTTGCGGGTTTCAAATACTTCAAGGAGGAATCACATCCGTTATCGTGTTCGCGGTCGCGGTTCTGCTATCGGAAGCGGACAAGGGCAAGCAATTCTCGTTTTAGTCGCAATTTTATTTGCGGTGCTCGCTCCTATTTTAGCCAAGATTTTTTATTTCGCTTTGTCCCGAAAGCGGGAATACTTAGCGGATGCAAGCGGGGTTCGCCTCACGCGGTATCCAGAAGGATTAGCTTCTGCTCTTGAGAAAATTGCTGGTTCGGATGTGAAGCTTGCTTCAGCAAACAAAATCACGGCACCCATGTATATTGCAGATCCATTTCAAGATGGCGCGCGAGCTTTTGCTAATCTGACCAGCACGCATCCGCCGATCGAAGAACGAATTCGGATTTTGAGGTATATGAATCAGGGCGTTAATTACTCAAATTATCAAAAAGCTTTTTCAAAAACGACTGGCCGGCAAGCGTCCATCATCCCTCCATCGGGGCTTTCTGATAAAGCGCCCATTGAAATTCGCACATCCCTTTCACCAGCACTTCCGGTGAAGGGAAAAAAGGAAGAAACAAGAGAGTTGGGCGATTTAATGAGAACAGTAAATCGGTACGTGTTTCTTACTTGTGTTTGTGGGCTTCGTTTAAAAATTCCACCTGATTTTCAAAAGCCGTCAGTCATTTGCCCGCGCTGTTTTCAGAAACTTGATATTCCATCAACTAAGAAAGAAACTTCTCAAGTCCTTTAAGGTATATCCGAAAAAGTAATGTCATGACGCGTGAACAGCTGATCTCTCTTTTCTTTATTGCACTTCTTCTTTTTGTTGTGGTGGAAGTGATCCAGATTTTCTCACCTTTTTTTACCGCTATTTTCTGGGGAGCAATCATAGCCTTTGCTTTTTACCCACTCTATCAGAACCTGAAACGCCCACTCAAAAAACGAGAGACGCTTGCTGCAGCATTAATGACTATCTTAATTTTTCTTGTTGTGGTCCCACCGGTTGTATTTTTGTTAATTAATTTAGCAGGGCAGGCAATTGAGCTTTACAATTTGGTTTCTTCCTATGTCCGCGAAGGTGGCCTTGAGCGTTTGATTGAGCAAGTACGCTCTTTTGCATGGATTCAATCCATTGAAGCAAAGCTATTCCAATGGGAGCCTGTTAAATTACAGATGACTGAGTGGTTATTAAATCTGGCAAGAACGGTTGGCAATTTTGGTGCGGGACAAATTGGAGATCTTACTAAGAATTTCTTTTTCATTGTTCTGAATGTATTTTTAACCTACGTTCTTGTTTTCGTGTTCCTGCTCGATGGGGAGAAAATCTATAGTTTCTTTTACGGTTTAGCTCCTCTTGAAACGAAAAACAAGAAATATATCTTTGGGCAAATCAACGAAACCTTTTCGGCCGTGATTCGTGGTCAATTACTGACCAGCCTTGCGCAAGCAATGATTGCTGGCATTGTTTTTTGGGCATTAGGGTTACCCGTCCCAATTTTCTTTGCGGCCGTTACTTTTCTTGCGGGCATGATTCCAGTGGTTGGCGCTTCGTTCATTTGGTTTCCATTCGTTATTTATTTGATTGCATTAGGACAATATGAAAAAGCGATGGTTCTTTTTGTATTGGGTGTGTTGGGGATTAGTTTGATTGATAATATTTTAAAGCCAGCACTGATTGGTGAAAAAACAAAATTGCCGTATTTTTTACTCTTCTTTGGTGTGATGGGCGGGATTAAGATTTTTGGGTTGATGGGAATCTTTCTCGCCCCCGCTGTCTTGTCACTTTTCTTTGCGCTTGTTAAGATTTTTCAGGAAAAATATTTGCCATCCGAAAATTAATTATTGAATGTCATTGCGAAGAAGTGGAACGACTGAAGCAGTCTAAGTACTGAGATTGCTTCCCGCCAGAGGCGGCGCTGCCTTTGGTCGCTCGCAATGGCGAAGTCGAGGCAATCTTCACGTGAGCATCCTTCGAGCCATCCAAGGTGATATTACGCAAGAGACAACTGACGCCATTGTTAATGCCGCGAATACGACGCTTTTAGGTGGCGGTGGAGTTGATGGTGCTATCCATCGAGCGGCCGGACCAGAGCTTTTGGAAGAGTGTCGTAGACTAGGTGGGTGTCCCACTGGCGCGGCAAAAGCAACGAAAGCTTACCGGCTCCCTCAGAAATTAATCATTCATACTGTTGGTCCTGTATGGCATGGGGGATCTCACGGAGAGGATGCGCTTCTTAAGAGTTGTTATAAAAATTCACTCGATATAGCTACTCAACGTGGGGTCAAAAGCGTTGCTTTTCCATCGATCAGTACCGGTGCTTACCGATTTCCCATTGAACGTGCAGCTCGTATTGCGATTGAAGCTGTGCACGATTTCCTTGAAGAATCTAAAGGAATTGAGCAGGTTGTTTTTGTTTGTTTTAATGCAAGCGACCTTGCAGTTTATCAAAAAATATTAAAAACCATTCTTCCTATCAGTCAATAAAGAGCTTTTGCATAACAGTCGCTGGATCATTTTCTTGCATTTCACTCTTATTTTTCCGTAGGTACTCTTTTCAAAATCAGGTATAATAACCTCAATTTAGCACTTCTTATTCAAGGGGAGACCAGCGATTCCAAATACCATTAAAGAAATTTCGCTTTTCCAAGGTTTATCTGAAAGTGAATTAAAAGCAGTCACGTCCTGTCTTCGAGAGAAGAGCTTTCGGAAAGGAGAATTTCTCTTTTTAGAAGGCGAGGCCTGTGAACGGGTTTTTATTGTTCAGTCCGGTCGCGTGAAGCTTTACCGGACTGCTTCTTCTGGGAGAGAGCAGATTCTAGAAACGCTCGGGCCAGGCGATACGTGCGCTTGCAATCCTGGTTCTTTGACTTGGTCGTGCAGCACGACTGCCGAGGCGGTCACTGCTTGCACGGTTTGGTTTCTGTCTCGAAATGACTACATGCGTATTGTTGCGACTAATTCAAAGGTTACCACAGCGCTTAACCGCCTTTTTGCGAAACGCCTCCAATGTTTTAGTTCGTTGATTGAAGAAGTTTCTTTGAAAGATAGTAAACAGCGCTTGATTAAATTTCTGCTCGATATGTTTCAGGAAAAAGCACAAAATCCTGAAAAAGCAGTTTTCCTTCCATTTACCCGCGAAGAAATTGCCCAAAGAATTGGTACAGCCCGAGAAACGGTTGCCCGCCATCTATACCAGTTAAAAAAAGCAGGGCTGATTGATATTAAGCCGAAACGTATTTTAATCCGTAATCAAAAGGGTTTAGAAAAATTAATCGGTCAAGTTTGATTTTTAATAGATAACGTTTAAGGAAGTAAAACGAACTTCAGCGTAGGACGGAATTTAATTTTTATTCTAGAGTAGCGTTGTGGTTAATAATCCCTCCCTGATTTTTAAGTCCAGTGTGACGTCGATCACTGCCGGTCTCAAGATCCTGTTGTAAATTTTACATTAAGGGTACAAAGAATCGTGAGTTTTCAAAAATGGAGGTGTTGCATGCCAGTGGAATATCAAGTTATTGGAAAAGCTGCTGGGAAGATTTATCGAGTTCTTGAACAAAATGGAAAGAAATCGACAAGCGAACTTCAGAAGAAAAGCGGTATTTCAGATACTGCGCTTTTCCATCAGGCAATTGGTTGGCTTGCACGAGAAGGGAAGCTCGAGTTGCAAAAGAACGGAAGAACGTTCCAAGTTTCGCTCGCGACTTCTGGGGTTTGTTAATATTTTTTTCAAAATAAGAAAGTGTTGCGATAAGCGGTAAAGAAAGTAAACCGTGTGGGGTTTTAAAGAAAAGTTTCTATTTGATTGTCTCATGAAGCCAAAAGAGGCGAGCCATGTGGAAAGATCGCGTGAGAGAGCGGTATTGGTGGCGTGAGATTAACAATCAAATTGACGAACTTTTATTTGAACTTGCCAAAGCCGAAGACGAAGAGGAAATCGATCTTTACCTCCTGAACCTTCATCAGAAAAATGAGGGTGATTTCCAATGTTTCACAAAACAAGAAAAAGAACTTGTGCAAAAACTGTTGGCTTTTTTGATTCAGAATACCATTCAGCATAGAAAGTTGCTTACGAAAATTATCAAGGAAGTCGAAAGTATACGGAACCATCATGATCCAGGATCAGTTTAAAGAGTTATGGGAGATCCGATTTCAAAGACTTCTCGACGTCGAAAATGATTCAATCAATTTTTATAAGCAGCTTCTTGAAAAGAATAAGCTAATTTTGGAAGGGACTAAGGCGAAAGAAATGCTTGAGAAAATTTTGCAAGAGGAAGCAAAGCATGCAAAAATAGCTTACCAACTCTTGCAAGTTGTGAAGCCCAAAAAGCGGAAAGGTTAGTAAAATGAAAAATGAGGCAAGTTGCTAAGGAGTTAGACGACTGATGGCAGCCACCACGAGGCTTTTGGATATTTGTAAGGCGTACCTTGATTGTCAAATTCGTTGCGCGGAGGATGCAAAACGAAAGAACCACAAAAGGACACCGCATCCTTTTGTGACGATCTCCCGCCAAACCGGCGCAGGTGGTATTACGATCAGCGGGAAACTGGTTGAATTTTTAAGAGAAAATGACCAAGAAGCAACTTGCCCTTGGACGGTTTTCGATAAGGATCTTGTGGAGCACGCATTGAACATGCATCAACTTCCTCAAACACTTAAAAAATATATGACTGAGGAAAAAATATCAGAAATGCAAGGGTTTTTTGAGGAGTTATTCGGTTTACATCCTTCCGAGTGGACGCTTGTGCATAAAGTGAGTGAAACAATTTATCACCTTGCAGAAATGGGCTGTTCTATTTTAGTGGGGCGCGGTGCGCACATGATCACGCGAAACCTACCTTATGGAGTTCATGCGCGATTGATTGGCTCGCTTGAAAAAAGAATTGCACATATTCAGGATTATTATCATCTTGATCGCACTCAAGCCATTCAGCTCATTCACAAAGAAGACCATGGAAGGGCAGATTACTTAAAAAAGCATTTTGGTCAGAATGTCGATGACCCATTTCTTTATGATGTGGTTATTAATACAGATTTTATTTCGTATGATGAAACAGCCCGCATGATCGGAGAGCAGGTTCTGCGCATACGCAGTCGTTTTTGATATTGGAAAAAAAGATAGGAATGTTGTGTCGTTACAAACTTTTGGGCGGACAAAAATGACAATTATAGAGAAACTTTCAGTGGAGCACGGTGTTTTCCTTAAGCTGTTGGATTATCTTGAGAAGTTGAAGGGCGATCGATCATTTCTTGATGTAACTGGCTTAAAACACGTTATTTTTGTAATTGCAAATGTGGTCGAAAAGCACGCAGAACATGAGGAAAAATTTCTCTTTCCAAAACTAAGGTCTTACATTGGCCCTGAACTAAATCGGATTCAGGCAGTCGAGTTCGAGCATGGTGAAATTCGCAAAATACTTGCTGTGATTAAAAAAAATAATGACTTGCGTGCAGTCCGTCTTGAAGCGGCAAAACTCATTACTTTTTTACGCGATCATATTGCCAAGGAAGAAAGTGTTTTGTTTCCCGTTGCTGAACAATGTCTGAACCCGGAGCATCTTCAGGTACCGTGTAAGTCCGGGGCATAACATTTTATTTTACGTGTTTTTACACGTCATACCCCATCATACTCTCAATCATCAGACTTACTTAAGCCATTTCCATTTCTCTTGGGAAACCAAATTTTATCTGATTTTTATGGTAAGAAAACTTCCCTCCACCGCTTTAGAAAGTACTTTTCTGGTATTTTCACCCTCTTGATTAAGTGACTTTTTATGATACTTTTTATAGTGAGAGAGAAAATAAGTTCGATAAACAGACGCGGGATGCGTTGAAAGGGGGAAAGGGAAGCTAAAGCGGTATCAAGGGAGCTTCTCAAAATTAAAACAATGGAAAACTTTTCAAGCCTGGAAAAAAGAAGTAGCCTTCAATTACTGTATATGATAGCTCTCGTGATTTTCCTTTTATTCTTTTTATTCCAAAGTGATTTGTTGGCCGAGCCGGGAAAGAATGTGAATACAACCGCCATTCTTGAGAATTATACCGTTGACTCTATCATGAACACTTTAACGGCAGGAGTTGTCGTCAAAGATGATAAGATTGTTTTAGCGAAAGAAGACATAGGGCAGTTTGATAAAGAAGTTGTTTCCTCAATGAATTATTATCCTCCACAATTTGATTCGTCGGCTGCCGATCTTGATAGCTCTACAACTTTTAAGCTTCCATCCGAAGACAGTGCATTACCCATTGTTGATCTCCCCCCTATGGGACACTTTTTCCAAAACCCAAATGAGAACCTTTCTTTTGAAATTTCTGCCGGTGGTGGAGCTTTATTTGACAATCCAAATACGGTTGCTCCTGGCCACCCGGGTCTGTGGGATCCATCAGCACCTCCGAATGATCCTTCTGATCCGCTAGTCCACCCAGTCAGGATAACGGAAGTGGAGCCGGTTCCAGAAGTTGGGGATTGCGGCAGTGAGTGCGAGAGCTAACGAGATGAGAATAGGATCCCCCTTTCCCTTTTTTTGAGTTTAACCAATTTATTCACTTCTTTTAACGTTTTATAAAGTCATCTTTTTAGACTCCATCTCTTGATAAAGTGACTTTATATGGTACCTTTTAAAGTGAGAGGGAAGGAGTAGTTATGAAACATGCTAGATTGAAAATAGCGGGTATTGGGGTAGTAACTTTCGTTATTAGTTTGTTACTCATGACTGCTGCTAACCCCATGCCTATTTATGCAGAGGAGCTCAGTGACGTTTATTCCAATTTTGCCGTCGATACGGTGATGGGTGCGAACCCACCTCTTCCCGTAAAAATGGATCATCAAATAACGCGTAAAAAGACTGTCTTTGGTGGTAAAACGAACAAAGGCGCTTCAATGCGTTTTTATCCGTCCGTATTTGATTTTCCAGGATTAAGAGTAAATCCAAATGAAGCATACAATGGGACAGAACTTGGAAGCGATGCGTCCAGCGAGGAATATTACCAAGTTTATCCACCTACTGTTTGGAACAGTCTTCAGATGCGTCTGAACAATTTTTCTGAGGATGATATGCTTAGACTTAAATTATCTCCACCTGATATAGAAGTAATGATCCAAGACGGTTCAAAAAATCATGAAATTAGCGGTAATTATTCCCCTTCGCCTGCTGGAATAACAGTGG
>JACQQN010000080.1 GCA_016206995.1 Candidatus Omnitrophota bacterium
AAAAATATAGAAAATTAAATTAACAAGTTCATAAAATTAAACATATCAATTAGTACTTTTTAGTTTTATGTAAGATATTGGTAATAAATAACTTATATGCTTAACAATTGTCCTCATATTTGAACAAAATGAATTAAAAACAACATGAAATATACAGACATACTAGGACATTATATGAAATACATGGACAGAATTAGCTAGCAATTTTTAATTTTTAGGCTAAATAAGGCAAGATAAGATTAAGAAATTCAGGAAGCAGAACGCGCTTAGGACTCGAAAGACGAATCAAGTAAACTTGACCGCCTCGAGCAGTGAGTCGATTGAAAATAAACAAAAATTGCTGCGCGTAATAATTGGTGGTGAAGACGTCACCAACTTTATACACGTACAAAACTTCCTCGCGGTGATCCGGATTTTTCTTATCTTCCGCGATGAATTCTTTGATCGGGATTTGTTTGTTTTGAAATGAGACACTCGCTTCTTCTGTGCGAGTAACGTCATAATTAGAACTAATGTAACAAACCTCCGGTGGGTGCGCCACGCGGCGGTCGCTCGGAGATCCAACAATCAATAAATCAATCCGTTCACCTTCCGGATTCACATACCATCTTGAGAGCACGTTCCGGGTTTCTAAAATTTCGTAGGTCCGTTCGTCCAACACAACATCGTCCCCTTTCCAATCGTTTAATATCATTGGAAATTTTTGAAACAAAGGATCTCGAAAAGTATCAATCGACCAGGATGACGGCATGGCTAATGGAAATAGTGCCAGCACTACCAAAACCAAAATCAAACTCAAATAAGGTAGATCTATTTTTACTTGTTTCGTCATGATGAAACACGCTCCATTTTTCTTCGAATCGCCATAAAAATAAAAAACGCAAGAATAAAAACAACATACCCCGATGCGTCATGAATGGGCCCAATCACAAAATCCTGGCCATAAACCTCACTTAAGAATGCAAGCGAGAAAACGCGTATGACGTTCGAAAAGATTGCCAGCGGAAGCCCAATCAATACCAAGAAAGTTCTTTGGGGCATCGACAACTTCTCGCTGTACGCAAACACAAAACCAAGACACAAAAATGCTAGGAATGACCTCAAACCGCTGCACGGGTCTCCGATTAAAATCACTGCGTGCGGCATTTGAATGTAACTCCCCATGCGGCTTGCTCGAATTCCAATATGGTTCAATAAAAAGACAGAAATTTCAGAAACAAAAAATTTCATTTTGAGTGTTACTTCAGAAATCGTCAGCAACGGAAGCGGCACCATCAAGAAAAGAAATGCGATTGGAAACCATGTTTCGCGAAGCGCCTTTCGGCCAAATGCAAACCATACGGAACCGAGGAGTAGAATCACAAATGAAATTGCAGAAACAAAATAAATGCGAAGGACGCTCGACGCAATTTGCAAGAAGCCACCCGCTAAAACAACCAGAAACCCCCAGAATTCACCCCTCTCCTTCATCCTCTCCCCTTCCGCCAAACTTCTGGCGGATCCGTCCTCTGGCGGAAAGGGGAGACGGGGGGGTGAGGGAAAAATAGCAGAAGCCAATGCTTTCCTTTTTTGAAAAATCCAATAAAGTGTGACAAGCGGAATCAAAAACCCATGACCAAAATATGAATCTTTAGCGCTCCAACGGTCAACCATCCATACAAATGTTGGGTAGTAACTATAGCCAATCAACCCAATTGGAATCAGCCATTTCACCCCGTACCAACAGCCAAAGCCTCTTCTAAATTTTGTGAAAAATCTCCCTATGGCAGCAAAGAGTGCAATGCTAAGATTGTTTAGCTGTGGTACGGGGCTTATCCAATGGTGCAAATTACGCATACGCTTTCTCCCAGGCAGCTTCTTGCTTGTGCGTCGCAAAACGAAAAAAAGCAATCAACGCGCAATAATTTAAAAAACAAAACATGTATGGTAAATAACCGATTCCGCTTTTCCGAGCGCCTCGCTTGACGTTCCAAGCTTCGAACAGAGCGATTCCGTAAAAAAGAGCCTGCCCCACAAACAACCATCTATAAAAAACGGAACCGATTAAAAAAAGGTTGATCAAAAAAATACCAACCAAACAAAACGGAACGACCAGTCGTAAGAATTTATGGGAAAAGAATTGCCAGGCAATTGGACTTTGAAACGGAATGAAAAGATTTGGAAAATAGTAAAAGATTTGGTAATTTCCGGTCAGCGTCCTCACCTTCCGAACAAATTCTTCTCTGGATTTCGTCGATGGCTGATCGTAAATTCGTGCCGCGCTCTCAAAAATAGCCCGAAAACCCTTCAGCGTAATCGCAAGAGGGATATACATATCATCCACTAAAATATCCTGAGGAAGCTCCGGAACTAATTCTTTTCGAACGGCATAAAGCGCACCGGTAGCACCCAACATTGAACCAATCTCACTTTCACACCTTCTCAAGAATTTTTCATATCGCCAATAGGCACCCATCCCGCGTGCGACTTGACCCTCTCCTTCCCCGCGAAAATAAAGTTCACCGGATACCGACCCTACAGAAAGATCAGAAAAATTGGCAATGAGCTCCCGAACCGCTTGCGAGTCAAGCGGCTGTCTTGCATCGGTAAAAAGGAGAATCGCGCCCCGCGCTTCTTTCACCAACGCGTTAATCACATTTGGTTTCCCCAAATTTTTGACGAAACGGAAAAAACGGATGCGCGGCGAGTGAAACCTCGAAACAATTTTATCTGTTTCATCTGAGGCACCGTCTGAACCCACTAAAATCTCAAGCTTGTTGTCTGGATAATCAAGCGAGAGCAAATTTTCAAGCTTTTGCTCGATATTTTTCTCTTCGTTAAACGCAGAGAGAATGACGCTAACCGTCGGTTCGCACGGTTTCTTCTGAATGGGTTTTCGGACCAAATGACTGACCACCCAAAGAAGAGATGGATAACCAAAATAAGCGTAAAAAACAAGGGTGACTAGTACCCAAAAAATAATTTCCACCTTATTAATTTCCCCCTTTCGGGGCGCAAATACTGGACAACATCCGTTTCGTTACGGCAAGCCCATCGTAAAATGAAGGGCCAAAAAGTGTGCGCGCTTTTTCTTTTATAAATTCTAGGTACCGCCTAGCTCCGAGCTGGCCACTAACTATTCGCTCAAATTCTTGAATGTTTGTATTACCCATCACAACCATCCTGCGAAAAACTTTCCCCTCTCCTTTTTCCTCTCCCCCACGGGGAGAGGATTTAGGTGAGGGGCGATTCACATCAAAATGTGACGTAAAAATTAAACGATATCCAATGCCGCGCGCAACTTCACCTATTCGGTGTGAATAAAAACCTCTTGGCACTGAAAGAGAAATAATTTCAATCCCCAACGCATCCTCTAAAACTTTTTTAGAGCGTGCGAGCTCATCGCTCAGTTTTTCTTTTGAAAGATGGGAAAGTGGGACATGGCTAAAACCGTGCGCACCAATCTCAAACCCTTCACGTACAAGTTCCTTCAAATTTGAAAAACTCATGTAGTCTTTTTCTCCAATCAAACCAACAGGAACGAAAAAAATAGCAGCCATTTTATTTCTGAGAAGCGTCGGTGCCGCATATTTCAAATGACTCACATGGGCGTCATCAAAAGTAAATGCAACTTTCTTTTTTGGTAAGGCACCGTCTATTAATGTCTCGCTCAGCAGTTCGCCTTTCCAACTTTCCAATTCTTTAAGGCCAAGAGACTTAAAACCTTGGTGAGCAACCAAACGGAGCTCGGCTTCGAAAGAAGTCAATGAAACGGTGTAGGGTTTTTCAGCTGGCGTCCAAGAATATTCGCCGGGTGTTTTTTCAATACCGTGATAATTCAGAATCGGAAGTTGGTTCATGGCTTGACCTCAATCACGGCAATTTCGGGACGGCATAAAAAACGCAAAGGAAGTGTTTTCATCCCAATTCCTGTATTGACGTACATGGCCGTCGAATTTTTCTTAAAAAATCCACGCATATAGGGTGTTCGATTAGCATAATCAGAAAGGTAAACCAGCCATGGAATCCCAATTTGTCCGCCATGGGTATGCCCCACCAAAACCAAATCGATTTCTTGTTTTACTGCTTTTTCAAAAATATAAGGGCTGTGCGCCAGCAAAATTGTTGGGACATCTTCTGAAATGCCGAACATCGCTTGATTCAAATTATCATGACCATACGTTGGATCATCAACGCCAGCCAAATGTAAAATTCTCCCATTTGGCAATGGGACTTTTCTGTTTTCATTAACCAAAACATCAATGCCGGCCGGTGCGAGTTCGCGCGCAGCAGAAAATCCGTCCATCACAATATGATCTGTGTTTCCCGGAATGCCAAATATTCCGATGTTCACTTTAAAGCTGCGGATCAACTGCCGCACCAATTCGACTTGCGATAGGTCATCGAAAAAGTCCCCTGTGATCAAAAGAAGATCAGGATTTAACGCATTTACTTTACGAATCAATTGTTTTTCACGATACCCAATTCCTCTTGTGAAATGTAAATCCGTAATGTGGACTACCTTAATCCTTTTCAACACCTCAGCGAGTTTTTGGTCGTGGATGGCGACGTGATTGACTTGGATCCAATTAGGTTCCACAAAAAACATATCCACTAGCAACAAAGAAAGGCCTATAAATGCAAGTAGAGTCGCGCGGCCCATGTGGCTTGGTTTTCTCTTGGACAATATCGACCCCGTAACCGTTGCGACCGCTAAGCCCATGCAGAAGAAAAACACATATTTCAAAATTCTGAGCGCAGTCATGGCGCATCATCCAAAATTTCACGAACTTTTCTTGCGTACACGACCATTTTGTTACTCATTCCAAATACTCTTGCGATCAATTGAGCTAAAGGGAGAAGCAAAATCACCAATTTTCGTTTGGGGTCACGCTTGTAA
>JACQQN010000082.1 GCA_016206995.1 Candidatus Omnitrophota bacterium
CTGCAAAAGCAAATCAGCTTTCGCCTCCCCTGAAAATCCCAAGTTCAAAGGAAGTACACGGGCAAGCGTGAGAAAGTACTTCGGAAGGTCATCGAGCAAGATGGCATCGGCATTCAGTTGAACACCTTCTAATTTCTGATTCACAAGATCCACGCCTCCTTTACCTTGTACCGTTGCAAAAGGAGTGACGAGTTGAATATTGGTTAATGAGAGAACTTGGGTGTCGAAATCAACGGAAGCATCGACACCTAAGTCATAACGAACCGGTTTGCTCGTATTAGTTGGGTCAAGGGTGAGATAGTAAACCAATTGGTCAAGAATTAGTTTCGTAGTGGCAGAAAGCGCTGATGTGTTTTCCAATTTTGAAAGTCCGGCGGTGACACTCACCACACCTTCTTTCACCTGACCGCTCCACGAAAGCCCTAGCCATTCCAAAAGTTTACCGGCGGAAACATTTCGTAAATCCAAATCAGCATTGAGAATCGTTTGATTCCAACTCCATGGGTTGAAATTTGCTTTGGCTTTTCCCTTGATGAAAAGATTGGGTTCTTCTCCCAGCCATTTTCCTTCTAGAGAAAACTTGATCCAATCATTTGAGCGAACGTTCTCAAGAGTCAGATTGATTTCCCTCAAATGAAAAAAACGTCCTTCGGTCGGCAGAGCTAACTTAACCGTCATCCCAGAAAATTTAACTTTTGCAAATTCAACTTGCTTAAAAAGAAGCGGGAACACGCGAAGCTCACATTGAATTTGGTCTGCGGTTAGGAAAGCTGGGGTGGTGCTCGAATCGGTTTTATTGCGAACTTTTACATTTTTGAATTGAAAGGAAGGGATTGGAAAAATTGAAAATTCAGGTTGATCGAGCGCGAGCAAAAAACCCGTGTGCTTTTCAACGGTTTCGGTAAGAAACTGTTTGACAAAATCAGGCTTTACAAAACTTGGGAGAACGAAAACGAGAAGTCCGAGAAGAAAAACAATCAGGAGGATAATTCCAAGCGCCCATTTAAAACCCGATTGCATGAGGGTCCTACTGGTTAGTGCTTCGACTCATCTGATTTTGGATGTTTCGCTCAGCACTATGGTGAGCGACCTCCACTACTCCGCTTCGCGAAGCAGTGGAGGAGTCGAACCATTAGAAGTTAATGTCACGAACCGTTTGATTGGTAAAGCGAGCCAGCTGGGTTGTATTGATAATCTTCGAAAAATTCGGCGCATCCAACCGCCAAGAACGATATTGCCAACACGGTGACAAGTAAAACAAGCCGCCGACTCATAACCGCACCACAATTACCGTTTCGTATATTGAAAACTGCGGCGAGCGCCTCTGCGACCGAATTTTTTTCGTTCTTTCTCGCGCGGATCACGCGTTAAAAACCCGCTCTTCCGCAACACGGAACGCAATGCTTCGTTAAACTGAATCAAAGCCCGCGCAATTCCAAGCCGGATCGCACCGGCTTGCCCAGTGAGGCCCCCGCCAACAACTGTTGCCCGCAGGTTAAATTTTCCAGCGAGTTCAGTCAGTTCAAATGGCTGGTTCACAATCATTCGAGAAGTTTCACGGCCAAAATAACGTTCGAGAGAAGCTCCATTCACAGTAAAATCAGAACCGTCTCCTTCTTTAATCCACACGCGTGCGATCGACCGTTTGCGGCGGCCGGTTGCATAATAAAAGTTTTCTTGTTTTTCTGCTTTAGTCATTAGAGTTGTAGGGCAGCTGGTTTTTGCGCTTGCTGCTCATGCGTTCCATCCGCATAAACATGCAACCGCTTCATCATGCGGCTTGCAAGACGATTTTTGGGAAGCATTCGTTCTACGGCACGAATGATAATTTCTTCCGGCTTCTTTGCAAGCAACGTTTCAAAAGAATATTGGTGTAAGCCGCCCGGGTAACCGGTGTAATGGCTGTAAATTTTATTTTTGAGCTTTGCACCCGTAACACGAATTTGTTTTGCGTTCACAACCACGATATGATCCCCGCATTCCATGTGCGGCGTATAAATGGCTTTCCCCTTACCGATTAAAAGGCTAGCGATTCGGGTAGCAAGACGCCCTAAAATTTGATCTTTGGCATCGATCAAAAGCCACTTTCGGTCTATGTCAGTTTCTTTTGGAATATATGTTTTTGGTAACATGGTTTTTCCCAGTAAAAAAGAGGCGCAAGTATATCAGAGAATGTTGCAGATTGTCAAAAGTTTAATTAAACTTAAAATAAGGTAGAAATCTGGTGGCAATCGAGAAAAAGCGGGTGGAGGGAATCGAACCCTCGACTCCTGCTTGGAAGGCAGGGGCATTACCACTATGCAACACCCGCACAGGTTCTGCGTATCTTACCGATTTCGCACGATAAATCAAGCAATCATCACCTCTATTTCCACCTTGCCTTCCGGAAATGTTCAAGCCACGAAAGAATGCATACCGGGTTGTGTGGCTTTCACTCGGCCTCAGCTCGAATTTTGCCTTCCATCTAAAATTCGGCTTCGGACGTTCCTCCAGGCAAGTGGAAATAGTTGTTTATTTCACTCGAGTCCTATTGCAAAGCGGCGTCCCCGACTGCTTCGCTTTGCGAAGCAAAGCGATCGGGGCTCAGTGAGTACGGCTTAATTCTGCTGTGGCCATTCGACAAGAATTAGCCGCACGCAACGTAGCGGAGCAATGGGACTCGAGTGAAATAAAAAATGAAAATTAAAGCGGGGGGTTGATGATGGCGAAGGAGAGAGAAAAATAAATAACCATGACGAAAATATCACAAATCACAAGCACGAAAAGACCAGACGCAAACGCGGGATTAATTCTAAATGCCTGCAGAATGAGCGGAAGCAGGACGCCAAGAATTCCAGATGCAACCACACACGCCACAACGGACGTGCCAAGCGCAAAACCTAGAATTGGATTTTTCTGCCAAAGAAGCGCAATGATCGTAATCATCACGCAAGAAATCACGCCAATCAAAAGGCCAATCGCGATTTCTTTTGCGAGCACACGGCCAATCTCTGAAATCTTAAGTTCCCCTTTTTGAAGCCCACGAACTGTAATCATAGAAGACTGAACGCCCACGCCACCTGCCACGCCAAGCACGATCGGAATAAAAAGAACAAGTGCAATCATCGATTCAATTTCCTCGATAAAAACACCTAAAATATAAGCACACATGAGCCCGCTTGCCATGCTCAAAAGAAGCCATGGAAGCCTCCGCCCCACGATTTTAAAAATTGATTTTCCTTCAATCTCTTCCCCGCTCATCCCTGCAAATCGATGGAGAAGGCGGCTTGATTCACCTCGCACCATATTGGCGAGATCCACTGCGGTCACAACGCCGACGAGAATATCATCCTCATTCACCACCGGCAAAGCAAGAAATGCGTGCTTCCGAAAAAGCGTTTCGACCATCGTCTCGGAATCGCTCGCTTTCAAATGGACGGGATTTTTAAACATAATATCGCGGACAAATTTTTCAGGCTTTTCAAACAAAAGGTCTCTGAGCGCCAAAACTCCAGTTAATTTCCCGCCACCATCCACGGTATACACATAAAGAAACCGCTCGCCAAGCTCATACTTTTTTTTCCGGATGAACTCAATGGCTTCTGCCACCATCAAGGTTTCAGGAACTGAGACAAATTCTTTTGAAATTCTACTTTTTAAATGGCTCATGGGACCGCTCAAAACCTTTGGAAAAATTAATTACTTTTTTCAGGGGGCGACGCAACCAAAGTTGCATAGCCAAGATAAATCGTGGTGATGAGAAGCGACATCCAAAGAGGCAGTGCGAGGTTAAGGTCGGGCGTAGCTAGACTCAAAAACTGAAGTAACGTCACAGTGGTTAACGCAAAAAACGAAAGGTTAAGAAGTGCTGCGTAATGAAATTTTTCTTCTCGAAAGCGGTTTAAAATCACGGCGATCACCGAATAAATAAACGCTGCAGCAATTTTCCACAGGAGGATAAAAGCCATGATCAACAAAAAGAGAGTCGTAAGAAAATAAGGCCTTACCTTCTGATAAAAATCTCTGACCAGTTTCCCAGTAATGGTTTGCGGTTGAACCATTGTGTTGGGTTGATTGATCCGTGAGAATAAGTCAACCACCCGCGTTTCATTTCGAACAGGGTCGTTCGCATAAATTTTCGTTTTGGTGACATAAAAAACGGCGTCTTTTGCTTCTTCTGTGGAAGCGTCTTTTTCGGTAGCATTCAAAATCAAAATCATGCCGTAAGTCGGGTGCTTCATCTTATAAGGCTGCGACACTGAACTTGAGATACCTTTCTGATCAATGGTAATCGCAGGCATTTTGACAGAAAACCAATCCACAAAATCATCTACAAGCGGAACCCATTTAAATAAAATCACGAGGAAAAATGTTGCAGCACAAATGGCTGAAAGATAGATCGCGTAAAGAAAACCCCAACCGAGGGAACTCTTGAGCACGCTCCGATAAAATCGAGAGCTAAAGAGACTTAATACTGGGGAAACAATAAAGTCGATGATTCGCATCCGCTTCCTAATGGGTTGACGATGTTAAAACGTACTTTAAGAACTTATTCCATTATCGTCACAATTGTCGATAGGTTAAGGAGGAGAAAATGATTGTAATCGGAGCGGAATAACCAAATTAACCGCAAGTGTGAAGTTCTTCGCCAAGCTCTTGTTCGGTCATTTGAACCCGTTTCCGATAAAACTTAAACCACCGGCAAAAGGCTTTCGGGTTCTTGAAAATTCTTGGCACAATACAGCGGGGTCGTGATTTCTTCAACATAAACTCATCCTTTCTCTTCTTACTATGTCTATTACCTGTCTTCAAAACCCTGATTTGGACACCTAGATCTTTATTACCTGACATTTCGGCTAGCGTCAATAGCTCTGGGATAAGTTTATTTTCTACACCTTAAAGTAAATTGAGGGGGCAATGGGATTTTGCACCCCTCACCCTGAGCGAAG
>JACQQN010000083.1 GCA_016206995.1 Candidatus Omnitrophota bacterium
AGCACTTCGACTGTTCGACTTGTTGGGAGCAGCCAAGCAAATGTATTTGCTTCGATTTCATCAGGTATTTGCGCTTTATGGGGCTCGCTTCACGGCGGAGCCAACCAAGCGGTCATTGAAATGCTGGAACAAATTCGTGAGGATGGAGGCGATTGCCAAAAATATATTAATCTAGCTAAGGATAAAAACTCCTCATTTCGCCTGATGGGATTTGGCCATAGAGTTTATAAGAATTTCGACCCGCGCTGTAAAATTTTAAAACAAGCAGCCGATAAAGTCCTTGCAAAACTCAATATCAATGATCCACTTCTTGATCTTGCGAAAAGACTTGAAGAGTTAGCGCTTAAAGATTCCTACTTTATTGAGAAAAAGCTTTATCCAAATGTTGATTTCTATAGCGGTATTATTTACCGGGCAATGGGTATTCCAGTCAATATGTTTACGGTCATGTTTGCATTGGGCCGGCTTCCTGGCTGGATTGCACAATGGAAGGAAATGATTGAGGATTCCCAAACCAAATTAGGCCGGCCGCGGCAAATTTATGTGGGCCCTACCGAGAGAAATTTCTTACCTTTAAAAGAGCGCAAATAATTCCTGCCTTTGCTACTTCCGAAAGAATTAAACGTCTGCTTTAAAATGGCGATAAATATACAAAATTATAAAAATCGCCATATGAAACAAATTGCGCTTTATCTTGTCAGAAACCCGGTCCAATACGTCCGTACTTTCTTCACTGAACTAGGTTCAATGGCTGCTTTTACTCAAGCTGCAGTTATCTCTGCTTTTACGCCTCCTTATAAGCGTTCAATTACGAGACGTCAGATGGATGAAATTGGCGTTGGATCGCTGCCTATCGTGACGTTGACAGGGCTTTTTATGGGACTGGTTTTGGCGCTGCAAAGTATCGTAGAACTCCGGAATATGGGAGCGACTTCTTATATCGGGCGTCCGATTGGAACTACCGTCATTCGTGAATTAGGCCCTGTGCTTTCTTCAATGATGGTAGCAGCAAGAGCAGGCTCTGCCATCGCAGCAGAACTAGCGTCCATGGCTATTGGTGAACAAATTGATGCGCTTCGAGCAGAAGGAAGCGATCCGATCAAGAAATTAGTAGAGCCACGATTGGTTGCCTGCACATTGATGACGCCCGTATTAACCATTATTTGTGATTTTATTGCGTTTATTGGAAGTTGGATTGTAGCTTGCCAAGTGGTTCAAATTAGCTCCTTTTTCTTTTGGGACTCAGTTCTTGAAGTTTTAACGCCTGCATTTGTTTGGGGCGGCGCGATTAAATCTCTTTGTTTTGGTTTTGTGATCGGTGTTGTTTCCTGCTACTCGGGAATGAAAACAAGTTTTGGTTCTGCTGGGGTGGGTGAGGCAACAACCCGCGCTGTGGTACTCACATCCATTTCGATACTTGCACTTGATTTTTTAATCACAAAAATTTTTATTGTGACGTGGTGGTGATTAATGGAACACGCTAAAGAAGGGATTATTGAGCTTCGCGACGTCACTTTAAATTATGGCGGGGATGACGTTGTGAAAAATGTTGACTTGGATATTTTCTCTGGAGAAACCAAAGTCATCCTTGGCCCGAGCGGTGTTGGAAAAAGCACAATCCTGAAAGCAGTTTTAGGGCTCATCCGGCCGGTATCGGGAACGCTTCGGATTCATGGTGAAGATATTTCAAAACTTTCGGAACGGGATTTGGTTCGGATCCGAGTCCGGATGGCGATGGTTTTTCAACAGGGAGCACTTTTTGATTCCATGACAGTCGGTGAAAATGTGAGCTTTCGTTTGCGTGAACTTGGCTTGATGGACCATGAGAAAATTGATGAACGAGTCAATGAAACACTTTCTTTTGTGGGTCTTCATGGGGCAAAAAAGTTAAAACCAGCCCAGCTTTCTGGTGGGATGAAAAAACGGGTTGCCATTGCACGAGCGCTTGCGCCCAATCCAGAAATTTTTCTTTTTGATGAGCCAACCGTGGGACTTGATCCGGTTAATCTTTTTAATATTGAGCAGTTGATTCTAAAACTTAAACAAACCAAGAAAGCAACGATGTTGATTGTGACGCACGATGTAGAAAGCGCTATGTTTTTAGCAGATTCCATTGTGATGCTTCATGAAGGGAAGTTTATTTTTGAGGGTTCTCCCGAAGCGTTAAAGAATTCAAAAGATAAACGAATTCAAACATTTTTGGATCCAGGAAAAGTTGAGTTAATTTAATCAAGAAACCAAGGGAGCCTGCGATGAGTCGACATGGACAGGAAACAATGTGGAGTGATCTTCGAGTTGGAATTATTACATTTGCAGCGCTTGTGCTTTTAATTCTTGGCGTTGTTTTGGCGGGCGGTGACAAAGGGCTTTTGTTTCAAAAAAAGTCGTACGTCCATGCGCTCATGACAAATGTGGGCGGGCTGAAGAAGGGCTCTTCCGTAACCATGAGCGGAATGACGGTTGGTAAAGTAACAGAAATTGCATTTGCAAATGGTTCTGAAGGAAGCCAGATTCAAGTCACCATGCAGGTTCGGGCGGATGTCCTTCAAAAAATTAAGACCGATTCGGTTCCTTCTGTTCGAACGCAGGGGATGCTGGGTGATCGGTATGTTGATATTTCGATGGGAAGCAATCAAGCGCAAGCACTCCCTGCGGATGGAATCCTGAATGGAAAATCCGCCACTGATTTTGACGAAACTCTTCATCAAGCGCTTGGGGTGCTTCAAGAGAC
>JACQQN010000084.1 GCA_016206995.1 Candidatus Omnitrophota bacterium
CTCCATTTCTTGGCTAATTTTGATAACTTCTTTTATTTGTTTAAAATGTACCTTAATTATTTGTGATTGCAAGTTTTGGTTGAGAATTATTTTTTAAAAATATACAAGCGGTTTATAATACTGAATATAAGGAAAACCAGTGGAGATCGACGCGCGTTTAGAAAAAGGGATTGAGCTTTTTAATCGTGGAGAGTTTTTTGAAGCGCACGAAGCAATCGAAGAACTTTGGCGCGAAACGGACGGTGAATTAAAAAATTTCTATAGAGGCTTGATTCAAACTGCGGCTTCGCTTCATCATTTGAAGCGCGGAACCATTAAAGGTGGTTTGAGTGTTTGCGACGCCGCTGTTTACTTGCTCAAACCATACGCACCGCATGCGTTAGGGCTCAATGTTGAGAAGTTGATCAATGATCTCACGCTTTGTTTTGTGCCTTTTCGAGAGGAACCGAAACAAAAATTCGATTCAAAAAATCTTCAATTCCCAAAAATTGAATTTAATCTGTAGATCCCCCTTGTTTTAAAGAAGCAAGTTTTTGAGGTAGACGAATTCATCAGTCCTACTTATAATACTTTTTCTTTTAAGCCTGCCAGAAGGGGACCGGTTTTTACTCCAAACCTGTCCCCTTCTGGAAAGTCAGATTAGGTGGAGTTTTCTATGAAAGTGGAGAATCATGTGAGTATCGAAAATAAAGCGGTTGCCAAGTGGGTTGAAGAAATGGCTGAACTTTGCCAGCCGGACCAAGTCGTTTATTGTGATGGTTCGGAAAAAGAAAAAGAGCGCTTAACGCATCAAGCGTTAACCACAGGTGAAGTTGAACTTCTCAATCAAGAAAAGCTTCCTGGCTGCATTTATCATCGCTCAAACCCGAACGACGTTGCTCGCACGGAACACCTCACATTTATTTGCACTCGGAAAAAAGACGACGCAGGCCCAACCAATAATTGGATGGATCCAAAAGAAGCATACGAGAAGCTCGCAGATATTTTTAAAGATTCCATGAAAGGCCGTACAATGTACGCGATTGCTTTTATCATGGGTCCCGCCGGCTCTCCACTCAGTAAAGTTGGGATTCAACTGACGGACAGCATTTATGTTGTGCTCAATATGCGGATTATGACCCGCATGGGGCAAGTGGCATTGAAACAACTCGGAAGCTCCGACCATTTTACAAAATGTCTCCATGGAAAAGCAGATCTCAATATAGACCGGCGTTTCATTTGCCATTTTCCGGAAGATAACACCATTTGGTCTGTTGGGTCTGGTTACGGTGGAAATGCGCTTCTTGGGAAAAAGTGCCTCGCGCTCCGAATCGGGAGTTATCTGGGCCATACACAAGGATGGATGGCTGAGCACATGTTGATTGTTGGGATTGAAAATCCGCAAGGAGAAATTCGTTACATTGCAGCAGCATTTCCAAGTCAATGCGGGAAAACAAACCTTGCCATGCTTGTTCCGCCAGATGTTCTCAAGAAAAAAGGGTACAAAGTTTGGACGGTGGGTGATGACATTGCGTGGCTTCAACCAGGTCCAGATGGAAGGCTTTGGGCCGTGAATCCAGAAGCTGGTTTTTTTGGCGTTGCGCCTGGCACGAGCAGCAAGTCCAATCCTAACGCGCTTGCAACAATTCAACGAAATACAATTTTTACGAACGTCCTTAAAAAACAAGACGGTACTGTTTGGTGGGAAGGTATGGATGGAGAGCCGCCTGCAGAAGGGATCAATTGGAAAGGGGAGCATTGGACGCCGGCTTCCAAAGAAAAAGGCGCGCATCCCAACGCACGTTTCACGGCCCCAATTTCTCAATGTCCTTCAGTTTCTTCCGAGTATGATAATCCTAAAGGTGTTCCGATTAGCGCCATTGTTTTTGGCGGGCGCCGTGCTCGTGTCGCGCCGCTCGTTTATGAATCAATGAATTGGGATCACGGTGTTTACGTTGGCGCAACGATGGCATCCGAAACAACGGCCGCTGCAACGGGGCAAGTAGGTGTTGTGCGCCGCGATCCAATGGCGATGCTCCCATTTCTTGGTTACCATGCGGGAGATTACTTTCAGCATTGGTTCAATATGGGAAGCAAAGTGAAAAATCCGCCAAAAATTTTTCATGTGAATTGGTTTCGAACCGATGAATCGGGGAAATACTTATGGCCTGGTTTTGGAGAAAACCTTCGAGTTCTTCTTTGGATACTGGAACGTTGCGAGAAAAAAGGTAAAGGAACGCAAACGCCAATTGGTTTTGTGCCGACTCAAGATGCGCTTAACTTGGAAGGTATTTCGCTCACAGGGGCACAGGTTGAAAAATTGCTGCACGTTGATAAAAACGAGTGGCGCGAGGAACTCGCGAGTCACGTTGAATTTTTTAAGAAAATTGGTGAGTGTTTGCCCAAGAAAATTCGTGAGATTCACGCGAGTTTGACCAATCATTTTCAGAGTTAGAAGCAATAAAAAGGGGACAGGTTACTTTTCGTTGGAAACAATTAAAAGTAACCTGTCCCCTTTTTAATTTGAAACTCGTTCTTAACAAATCGTCAAACATCC
>JACQQN010000095.1 GCA_016206995.1 Candidatus Omnitrophota bacterium
CCACCGGGCTACACATCTCAAGAGCTTTGTGTGAAATTACTTCAAGAAGCAAATGTTGTTGTTGTGCCGGGAAATGGATTCGGCCCGAATGGAGAAGGGTATTTCCGGATTTCGCTTACGATTGCAGACCACCGGCTTGAAGAAGCAATCGAACGAATCAAAAAGATTCATAAATAAGTGAATGGTGAGTATTTCACTTTTGGCTGAGAAAAAGTTGAAAAAAGTTTATTTGGGCGTTGGTTCTAATATTGGGCTACGTGAAGAACATTTGAAGAAAGCAAAGATTCTTATCAGTTATCATCCCAAAATTAAATTTCTGCGGGCAGCGCCTGTTTATAAAACCGAACCCGTAGGAGGCCCAACGCAGGGAAAGTTTTTAAACACGGTTTGGGAAATTGAAACCGAACTTTCCCCTAGAGATCTTTTACAGATGCTTCTTTCTACCGAAAGGTCACTCGGTCGCGCAGAAACCCGAGAAAAAAATACACCCCGTACGATTGACCTTGATATTCTTTTCTACGACGATTTAACCCTTCAAGAAGCGGATCTTACCATTCCACATCCCAAAATTTCCGAACGTTGGTTCGTTTTGAAGCCTCTCTGGGATTTGGCGTCCGAGCTGATTCATCCAATTTTAGGAAAAAGTGTGTGTCAGATGTTGGATGAATGCCATGAAAGTTATTAAATCGCCCAACCAACTTACCCGTTTGATCTTAAAGCTTAAAAAGAAAAAGAAGCGTATTGGTTTTGTTCCGACGATGGGCTCTCTGCATGAAGGCCATCTTTCGTTGGTGCGTTTTGCTGCGAAGGAAACCAGTGTTGTTGTGGCTAGTATTTTTGTAAACCCAACCCAATTTGGACCAAAAGAAGATTTTAAGCGGTATCCCCGTAATTTAGTGAGTGATTTAAAATTCCTTCGAAGAGAAAAAGTAGATTTTGTTTTTCTGCCGACTGCTAGTTCTATTTACCCAAAAAGATTTAATGCGTTTTTGAATCCAGGTCCATTGGCAAAAACTTTATGTGGTCCAAAGCGCCCCGGACATTTTCGTGGTGTCGTGACGGTTATGAAAAGATTGTTTGATATTACCTTGCCGGACATTGCTTACTTTGGGGCGAAAGATTATCAGCAAGCGCGAATTATTCAGGAGATGGTAAAACGGCTTCACTTATCAATTCAAGTGAAGACGTGTCCCATCGTCCGCGAAAAAGATGGCCTCGCCATGAGTTCCCGGAATGTTTACTTGAGTTTGGAAGAACGGTTACAGGCGCGAGCAATTTCGCGGGTCCTTCAATTTGCAAAAAGTTTCATCCGGAAAGTACACCTCAGCCCGCACACGATTGAACAAAATATCATTTCATTGTTGAAGCCCTACGTTGACAAGATTGATTATGTAAGTCTTGTCGACGCTGTTTCTTTGCGGAAACCAAAGCGGCTTAAAGGAAAGCTTTTGCTTGCGATTGCGTGCTTTATTGGAAAAACAAGACTCATTGATAATGTTGTGATTCAGCGATAAAATATCATTCACAATTTACAATTAGAAAGGGTTTGCGAATCTATGTATCGAGAAATGCTCAAAGCAAAAATTCACCGGGCAACCATTACAGGGGCCAATGTTGATTACGAAGGTAGTGTGAAGATTGACGAAAATCTTTTAAAAGTTGCAAACATTTTGCCTTATGAAAAAGTGTTGGTGATCAATTTGAGTAATGGCTCCCGCGTCGAAACCTATGCAATTGTTGGCGAAGCGGGGTTAGGTGAAGTGAGCGTGAATGGTGGCGCCGCGCTTTTCTCAAAAGTAGGTGATAAAGTGATCATTATGAATTTTTGTCTTCTCGACGAATCGGAAGTTAAAAGCCACCGATCGATTGTGGTTCATGTCGATCAAAAAAATCGTCCTTTAGTTAAGGTGTGATGATTCAATGTTAAAAGTCGGAATCATTGGTTGTGGTGCAATTGGTTCCGAACTCGCTCGTTTGATTCATAAAAAGTTTTCACATCTTGCTCGAATTGCTTATCTTTGCGATCACAACCCAAATCGCGCGAAAGCTCTCAAGAAAAAATTCCGGCGTGGTTGCGCTTTAATGTCAATCGATGCGTTGATTCGAAAAAGCGATTTTGTGATTGAAGCTGCTTCGCAGGAAGCAGCTATTCAAGCGGTTCCGCTTGCGTTACGGCTTAAAAAACGAATGATGGTTTTAAGTGTCGGTGGACTTCTTAGAATCCCTCAAGCATTGCTTCAAAAAACAAAAGGACTGCTTTATATCCCCAGTGGTGCAATAGGTGGTGTGGATGCGCTTCTTGCAGCACGCGAAAGTCGGATTCGACATGTGACGCTCACGACCTATAAACCTCTTAAAAGCTTAGAAGGTGCTCCTTTTTTTAAAAAACGCGGGCTTCACGTTAAAAAAATCCGAAAACCCACTGTCATATTTAATGGAACCGCGCAATCCGCCATTCGTCTTTTCCCGCAGAATATTAATGTGGCAGCGACGCTCAGCCTTGCTGGCATCGGACCCAAGCGAACTCGCGTCCGAATTGTTGCTTCGCCTCGATTGACGAGAAACGTCCATGAGGTTTCATTGGAGGGCGATTTCGGACGTATCCGGGCAGTTACAGAAAATGTACCTTCAAAAACCAACCCAAAAACAAGCGCGCTGGCTGTGCACGCAGCGGTGGCATGTTTTGAGAAAATTTTTGCTTCTGTAAAGATTGGAACATGACGGACGGCGCAAAAATTGTGATTCGTGGTGCCCGCGAACACAATTTGAAAAATATCAATCTTGACCTCCCACGAAATCAGTTGATTGTCATCACGGGCCTTTCAGGTTCTGGAAAAAGTTCCCTTGCCTTTGATACCATTTATGCAGAAGGCCAACGGCGTTATCTCGAAAGCATGTCTTCTTATGCGCGTCAGTTTCTTGATCGAATGAAGAAACCAGATGTAGACCACATTTCGGGACTTTCACCTAGTATTGCAATTGAGCAAAAATCAATTATCCACAATCCGCGTTCAACCGTCGCTACGGTGACCGAAATTTATGATTACCTTCGGCTTCTTTATGCCAAACTTGGTGAAGTCCATTGCCATCAATGTGGAAAGCTCGTTTCAAAACAGAACACGCATGAAATTTTAAAACAAATAGAATTGCTTCCGCAAGGTGCGCAGCTTGGTATTTTCGCTCCGCTGGTTCGCGGCCGGAAAGGTGAGTATAAGAAACTTTTTCAGGAGGTTTTGAAAAAAGGCTTTACCCACGTGCGCCTTGATGGAAAGGTATATGATCTTCGTAAGAAATTTGAAATTTCAAAGAAAAAACGCCATGACGTTGAAGCGCTGGTTGATACCGTTGAGATGCAAGCCAAGAATTGGGAGCGTATCAAAGAGTCTCTGGAAACCGCTCTTTCGCTTGCGGATGGCACTTGTTTGATTTCGATCGTTGATTCAAAGAAAGGAATACCAAGGACTCTTTTCTTTTCACGTAAAATGACTTGTCTCCACTGCAACATTAGTTTTACTGATCTCACGCCCAATATGTTTTCTTTTAATAGCCCATATGGCGCTTGTCAAAAATGCCGGGGAATTGGGAAACTTTCTCGCGCATTGACTCATTTTGTTATTCAAAATCCGAACAAACCTCTTTTAAAAGGGGCGATCAACGAAGAAATTTATTTTTCTTTTAACCGCTACGTGATTGAGGATTTAGTTTATGAGCTTAAAGAACAATTTGAATTTGACGTGACTACCCCGTATCAAGCTTTATCCCAAGAGGTGAAGGATGCGCTTTTCTGGGGAACAAATGAAATTACAGGACTCGTCGAAGAGCTTGACAACTTGTTTTATAGTACCGAATCTGAAGAAATCAAAAGAAAAATCCGGAAGTTTATCCGAGAAGAAGTTTGTCCTGAGTGCCATGGCGGCCGGTTGCGTTCGGAAAGTCTCGGCGTTCGAATTCAGGGGCAGAACATCGTTCAAGTTTGTCAAATGTCGGTTGAAACAGTGGCACAATTCTTTAAAACTGTCCGCATTGAGAAGAACCATGAAAAAGTTGGTGCACCTATTTTAAGAGAGATTCGAGAACGATTACAATTTTTGCTTAATGTGGGGTTGAGTTATCTCGCGCTTGAACGCACGGTTCCTACGCTCGCGGGTGGGGAGCTCCAACGAATCCGGCTTGCCGCACAAATTGGGGTTGGGCTTTCGGGTGTTCTGTACGTTTTAGATGAACCGAGCATTGGCCTTCATCCGCGCGATAACGAGAAATTACTTCATACACTCGAAGCGCTGCGCGAGCTGAAAAATACAGTTGTGGTCATTGAGCATGATGAAGAAACCATTCGGCGCGCAGATTTCGTTGTTGATTTGGGACCGGGTGCGGGTGAGCTTGGCGGAGAGCTTACGGGTGTTGGCCAGTTAGCACTTGAAAAAAATAACACGCGTTCTTTAACTGCTCAATATTTGGCAGGAAAAATAAAAATGGAAATTCCTAAAACCCGACAAGATTACAAGCGTGCACCAACGCTAATCTTGAAGGGTTGTGAAGAGCATAACTTGAAAAAAATAAATGTTGTGATTCCAATGGGTTGCTTGGTATGTGTGACGGGTGTTTCTGGTTCAGGGAAAAGTACTTTAGTTCATGACATCTTATTTAAGGCGCTTCACAACCAAATTTGGAAAACAAATTATCGCGTCGGAAAGTTAAAAGCAATACTCAATTCGGAACAAATTGACAAAGTTATCGAGGTCGACCAGTCGCCAATTGGAAGAACGCCAAGATCAAATGCAGCAACTTATACGGATCTTTTCACGCCCATTCGGAAACTTTTTGCGCAAATACCAGAAGCAAAACTTAGAAATTTCGATGCGTCTCGGTTTAGTTTTAATTTGAAAAGCGGTCAATGTGCCTTATGTCGTGGAGAGGGTTACGCGCATCTCGAAATGAGTTTTTTGCCTGATGTCTATGTGCTTTGTGAAACTTGTCGTGGCAAACGTTACAATGAACAAACGTTAGAGGTTCGTTATCGCGGGAAAAATATTGCGGAAGTCCTTGAACTTTCCGTGAGTGATGCACGAGAATTTTTCCATTCCATTCCACAGGTTCGGGAACGGCTTGAAATTCTTGCAGAAATTGGGCTCGGTTATTTAAAACTAGGGCAACCATCGACCACACTTTCTGGCGGTGAAGCGCAGCGTATTAAGTTAGCAAGTGAACTCAGTAAAAAATCTACCGGGAAAACACTTTACATTTTAGATGAACCAAC
>JACQQN010000096.1 GCA_016206995.1 Candidatus Omnitrophota bacterium
GATGGTAATGTCCCAAAACCAACTTTAATCAAGAATGATGGATCGAGACAAGGTGAATGGTTCCATCTTCCGATTAGCCGCGACACGTTTAAAGCGGTAAAACAAGGTATGCTTCGCGTAGTCGAGTCGCAATATGGAACTGGACAACTTGCTCGAATCGATTTTCTGCGTCTTGCCGGTAAAACCGGAACCGCACAAGCTCCTCCTCATGAGCCGCATGCCTGGTTTGCAGGGTTTTTTCCTTACGAAAATCCCCGGGTTGCACTTGTAGTTTTTGTCGAACATGGCGGATCGGGTGGGTTGGTGGCAGCAAAGCTTGTGAAGCATGTTCTTTCTGCTTGGAAAAAGTTTTATGCGCCTAACCAGATATTCCAAAAACCAGAACTTCCTCCGGTTGTATTATGATTAAGTTGTTCAAAGATAATCATTGGCCTATCTTTTTCTTAACTACCAGCCTTACTATTTCTAGTTTTTTCTTTATCTACAGCGCTACTTTCCGCGGCTCCGAAAATTATATGTACAAACAATTATTTTGGTTTGCACTAGCCATATTTTCGTATTGGCTGATGATTATGATAGGTTATCGGAAACTTCTCAACCTTTCGACCATTTTATATTGGTTTTCGGTGGTTGTTTTAGGGCTTGTTCTTTTTGTGGGCCACACGCGACACGGAGCCCAACGCTGGCTTCCACTTGGGCCTCTTGCTTTGCAACCCTCCGAATTTTGCAAGCTCGCAACTATTTTGATGCTTTCACAATTCTTAGCAGAACGTGTTAAGGAATATGGTCAAATAAAAAGTTTTCTGATCGGCGTTTTTTTAATTGCAATCCCGTTTGTATTGATTTTTAAGCAGCCGGATCTTGGAACGGCTCTCATTTTTATTCCGATGCTTTTAGGGATGCTTTTTGCATGGGGCATCCGTTTACGGTATTTGCTCGCTGTTTTTTCTTCGGGCCTCCTGAGCACTCCTCTTTTATGGTTTATGTTAAAACCATACCAACAAAAGCGTCTTCTTGTATTTTTAAATCCAAATGTGGATCCTTTGGGTTCTGGATATACAGCGATACAGTCAAAAATTGCCGTTGGTTCTGGAGGATTAATTGGTAAAGGCTGGCTCCACGGGACCCAAACACAACTCGATTTCGTTCCGGAGCATCATACGGATTTTATTTTTTGCGTGGTTGGCGAAGAGTTTGGTTTTTTAGGGTCTCTTCTTTTAATCCTGCTTTTTGCTTGTTTGGTAGGTTATTTCATTCAGATTATGCAGCATACGACGGATGTTCGGGCAAGAGTTTTGGCGGCAGGCATTATTTCTATTTTCTTTTTCCAAGTAGTTGTCAATATCGGAATGACCGTTGGTCTAGCGCCTATTGTTGGCGTCACGCTCCCGTTAATTAGCTACGGTGGTTCCTCGCTAATTGCGACTTATATTGCAATTGGTTTACTTGTTAGCATTCATCGTGAACGTTCTATTTTCTAGTTTGGGGTGGATCTTAAAAGGTTTTTAATTTTGTTTATCAATTTCCAGTATATTATAGTACAATGCTTGGTGTTGCTTTAACAGTTGAAGGTAAAATGAGTTAGTGATTTTAAGGTTAAGCAAAAGTCGCTACGGATCGATATGTTTAGGTAAGGATTTGAGTGTAATTGATTGATAAAAATGGGTCAAATAGGTTTGCTGCAAGAAGTGCAGGGAGTTATAAGAGCAAAAGTTTCAGGGTGTTGTTAAGGTGAAAGCTTTACTTAGCAATTGGAAAACAGGTTTACTAACACAAGTTTCATGGCAGCGAAAAGCGACAGTGCTACTCCAGGTGATTTCATTTGGTTTAGCGGTTTATTTAATCATTTTAATTGCAACAATGCCCATGTACATACGAAAAATGAAAGAGTCAGTTCCTCAAACGGGTCGCACAGAATTTCAAACATTACCTTCGCTGGGAGAGGTATCCGCCTATCAAGCAGTGATTAATAAGACACCTGTTTTTGGAACGGTGAGATTGCAAACAACACCAGTTCGTTCACCTTGCGATGAATTTAAAGCCAAGTTTTCTCTTTCTGGTATTGTGGGTGGGGCTCAGGTGGAAGCATTGTTTAATAGTAAGGTGGGTGGAGCGACGCATCTTGCAAATGTTGGCGATTCAGTTGAAGGGGTATTGGTTGAAAGTATTCAAGAAAACAAAGTTGTCATTAATTGTTCTGGTCAACGGTTTGACATGATGATGGAGGAAAGTTGAACATGAGAATCAAACGCGTGGTTTCATGGATTTTATTTTTAGCACTTGTATTTTCAATGCCGGTTCCTGCCGCGTTTTCTGAAACTAATGATGACTTTGCGCCTGCAGCGGAGGTCACCGAAGATACATTCTCAAATTTTGGTGGTGGCGAAAGCGCCCCAATGCCAGAATCTGTTGCTGTAAGTGGAACGGCGGATCGGATTACCTTGGAATTAAAAGGGGTTAATGTGCTTGATGTGCTTAAAATCTTAGCAAAGCGGAGCGGCTTAAACATTGTGGCAGGTCGTGACGTTCGAGGGGATGTGACGCTGTATATGCAGGATGTGGGTGTGCGCCAAGCTCTCGACACCATTGTCCGGACGCTTGGTTTAGCATATGACGAAAAAGATGGCATCATTACTGTGATGTCACATAAAGAATACGTGTCGCGATACGGAAAACCATTTCAAGATGAGCGTATTAATGAAGTGTTTAAACTTAATTATGCAAGCGCTGTCAATATGAATCAATTGGTTCAGCAGATGAAAAGTCAAATTGGAAAAATTGCCGTTGACGAAAAGACAGCAACCATTGTTGTAACTGATATTCCGGAAGTGATGGCTGAAATCCGTCAGGTTGTCAAAGAATTTGATCGGCCGCTTGCTACGAAAACGTATACCCTGAAGTATGGTAAAGCAGCAGATATCGGTGAGGATTTAAAGGATTATCTAACGCAAAATGTTGGTGTTATCAAGATTGATAAACGCGCCAATCAAATCACAGTCACTGATCGCGAAGCCGTGGTGGATCAAATTTTAGGGATCATTGAAGAGTTTGACAAGCGTCCGAAACAGGTGTTGATTGAGGCAAAAGTTGTTGAAGTTCAACTTTATGATGCATTTCGATTCGGCGTTGATTGGAATTATGTTGATCTTAAGGTGGGGAGAGTCGATAACATTTCATTAAAGCCCGCGCAATCCGTATCAGCTCCTGGTTCCAAGTTGGGGAGTGGAAGTCTCAGTACGTTTACCATTGGGACATCGGCCGGAAATGATACGTTACAAACTGTGATCAACATTTTGTCGAACGTTGGCAAAACAAACATTTTGTCAAGTCCCCGACTGATGTGCCTAAATAATGAAGAAGCGAAACTTGCCGTCGCGACAAAACAACCTTATGTCACTCAAACGGTCAATGTGGGCGTAAACACGTCAAACACTGCGGATGATGTCAAGTTTATTGATGTCGGTGTTACGATGACGATCGTTCCTACGATTACCCATGACAATAATATTATTCTTAAAATCAAACCAGAAGTAAGTACGAAGGCTAGTTCAGATTTCGAAATCGAAGGGGTGGCGCAGAGCAGTGACACGAAATTTATACGAACAAAAGTTCCTATTGTAACGACACAGACACTTGAAACAACCGTGATTGTGAAAGACGGAACCACTGTTGTCATTGGGGGTTTAATTCAAGATCAGGAAGCGAAACTTAGGAAGAAACTTCCTGTTTTGGGAGACATTCCTTTTCTTGGGGCTGCGTTTCGTACGGAGACCAATGATTTTAATAAAACGGAACTTGTGTTTTTCCTAACACCTCAAATCATTTCCGGTAAGGCGAATACGCTTGAGGAGGAAAAGTACCTTGATAACAAAGAGGGCGACTTCATGCCGTTTAATAAGGTTGGTGGTTATGATTTCACGAAAGCTGAAACCACAACTTCTCAAGGCGCTTTCCGTATGGATGATAAACCATATTACGAATCATTGGTTGAAGAAAGGCCTGTTTATTTCCCACCGCGCGATACCGCAATCCGCGCGGCAGAGTATCGAGACAAGTACAATTTATTAGAGCCTGAGCCTGTGGAGGCAGCACCTCAAAAAGAAAGTGTAAGCGCTTGGCAGGCAAAGAAATTTCCTGTGAGCCAACCGGAAGAGATTTCACAGCCCACCACAGGTCCATTTCAAGCACGGCGTGAGTACCGCGAGAAAGTGGCAGTAGCGATTCAAAATGCACTTGGATTAAGGCAGGATTTGGGTAGCTACCCGATTGAAGTTGAGCTCTTTTTGGTTATTGAAAAAGATGGAAAGCTCACACTCAAACGGCTTGTTAAAGACAAAGGTTTAAGTCCGAGCGGGCGCGCTCTTGTTCTAGATACGGTTTCCAAACTGTCACCATTCCCGGCATTTCCTGCGGAAATGAAATCAAGCGAAGAGCTACTTGACCTAAAAATCGAGCTAAGCTAAACATTACGCATGGCCCAGCTTTTTCGATTCCAAGCGAAAAATAGTCAGGGCGAGATCGTCGAAGGAACGCTCCAGGCAGAAACGGAAAGCCAAGCGTATCAGCAATTAACAGAACAAAATTATTTTCCGATGCTGATCGAACCTGCTAAACCGGAGCCTGGGCCAAAAGGTGATTCGCTCCTTAAAAAACTTCGTTTTTTTTCAAGTCATAAAGTATCCAGCCGCGAGCTTGCACGTGCTTTTGATCATTTTTCAGTTTTGATTCGATCCGGGTTTCCTATCTTAAAATGTATTGAGTTAATTCAAAAGCAGATTCAAAGTCCAGTCCTCATTAATTCGTTCGAACAAATTGCAAAGGATGTTGAAGGGGGCACCAAACTTTCAGATTCAATTTCTAATTTTCCAACCGTATTTCCTGCCACTGTTGTGGGTGCTATTCAGGCGGGGGAGGCCAGCGGCAAGTTAGATTATGTGTTTTCTGAACTTTCCCGCTCATTTGAATCCGAAGCAGATTTACGGGCAAAAATTGGTGCAGCACTTGTATATCCTGTTTTTGTAATGCTTTTTGGAATTTTCACCGTGTTTTTTGTGCTGACGTTTATTGTTCCGAAACTTATTGTCTTTTTTGAGACATGGGACCACCCACTACCGCTTCCAACACGTATTTTGCTCGGAATTAGTTCTCTTCTTACCCATGGGCTTGGGGTTGTCCTGATTGTTTTCTTTGTTGCTCTGGTTCTTTTTTGGCGTCGGCTGAGCCGTGAAAAAAAGATGTCTATTCTTACTTCTACAACTAAAGTTGTCCCTTTTTTCCAATCTGTTCTTTTTTTGGTTGATTTTGTGCCTCTTGCGCGAACCTGGTCGCTCCTTTTGCGTAGTGGAGTTCCGATTCTTGAATCCATGCGCATCGTGGAAAGCGTTGTTTCTAATCTACATCTTCGAAAATCTCTCAAGCAAGTTTCAGAGCGCGTGATGCAAGGGTCGCGGCTCAGTGAATCATTATACGAAGCTAAAGTCTTTCCAGATTTGGCGCTTAGTTTTGTTTCAGTCGGAGAAGAGAGCGGCGGTCTTGATGTTTCGTTTGAGCGTATCGCCCAGTTTTACGAACGGGAACTTGATCAAAAGTTGAAAGTTATCACAACACTATTAGAACCAATTCTTATTTTATTTGTTGGCTTGGGGATTTGTTTCATTGTATTAAGCCTTTTGCTTCCTATTTTTGAAATCAACATGTTGGCACAGTAACGCCATGCCTCTTCGATTCTTCTTATGTGCGTGGATCACATGGTTTGGGTGGTGTGAAATTTCCTATGGTTTTGACAATTCTAATTGGGAAGAGAAGAAGGGAAATCATTTCGTCGTTTACGCGCAAGACCACAGTTCTTTTACCGATGACGTTCTTCGGGAGGCTGAAGATGTTTATCAAGACATCATCCGTTATTTTGGTTCGTTACCGAAAGATCATTTTTGGAGTTGGGAGAATCGCTGCAAAATATACATTTATCCCTCGCAATCAGAGTATGTGCGGTTAACTAAACAACCAGAATGGTCGAGTGGATTTGCTGATGTGCGCAAGCGAACCATCGTTAGTTTTGAAAATGCTCCTGATTTTCTTGAATCAGTTCTCCCACACGAGATGGCGCATTTAATTTTTCGAGAATTTATCGCTTCTGACAACCGACAGGTTCCCAGGTGGTTGGATGAGGGTTTTGCGATTTCTCAGGAAAAGAATATTCGGGTTGCACTTGATCAAACCATTCAAAGAGCTGTGCAAACCAATTCTGCGCTTTCTTTTCAGGATTTAACCACGATGAGTTCTCTGCACACACGTCCTACCGATCAGGCGCGTCTTTTTTATGCGCAGGCGCAAAGCATTACGCGGTTTTTGTTAGAACGTCGTGACCCTTCGTACTTTATTAATTTTTGTCGCTTGCTTCGAGATGGGGCCTCCTTAGAAGAGGCGCTTCGGAAAAGTTACCGTGATTTTTCCAGTTTGCGGGAATTAGAACAGGAATGGAAAAGACATGTGTCGCATTTATAAGATGAAACTTTTTGGAAATCAGAGGTCAGCACGCTTTGGGTTTACGTTGATCGAGCAGTTAATTGTCCTGACCTTGATTGTAGCTATCTTGGGATTTGGTGGTGTTCGAATGATGAAGGTCTATCGAGAAAATAATTATGACTTGGTGATTAAGGAGCTCACTACAGTGCTCCGCTTCGTTCAAATGAAAGCCATCGAAGATGGGCGAATTTACGAAATTTCTGTCTCAGAAAATAAAAAGAAGTTTCAGATGAAACGTGAGACGGATGATGGAAAGGAGCTTGAACCTTTTCGCTCTTCGTGGTTGAACGGAATCCAAGTAGGCCGTGCATTCACCTTGGAATTGAATCGCGGGAATCAACTCTTGTTTTTTCCAGATGGATCAACGTCGCGTAACTCTTTGGCGCTTGTTAAGGAAGCGGGAGAACGTGCTACGATAGAGCTTAAAAATCGAATTGGGAGAGTTGAGGTGCGTCGTGGATAACGTTCAGGCATTAAGAGTTAAAGGTGCGCTTTTGCTTGAAGTGTTAATTGCAGCAGCTGTTCTATCAATTGGTGTTCTTGCGTGTCTGAATATTTTTTCTTCGAGCATTTATACAGCAAGCCGTGTCAAGGAAACAAATATGATTCTCAAGTGGTATGGTGAAACACTCTTTGAGCATTTTCTTGACCCATCAGGAGTAAATTTGGAAGTTGGAACGAGGATGCTTCCTCTAGATTCAAAAATTCCTTACGACGTTCGATTTTCGACAAGGTCCTTAAATAAGGAAGAGATGATAACGGAAGATGGTAAAGAAGTTCCGCAACAAATTCCCCAAATAGTTCAACAGCCTTGGGATGTTGAGTTTTTTGATACGACCTTTTCCGTTGACGCAAAAAAAAGAAAATCACACACTCAGTTTGAGCAGGTTTTGTTTCGTTATGATCAACAAAGAAGACAGCCTCAGAGAGAAACAAGGCAAAATCCAGCAAGCTAATGCCCGCGGTTTTACGCTGGTTGAAGCCGTGATTGCCATTGCTCTATTTGTGGTGATTGCGATCACAGCGTACAGTGCGTTTCGGAGTGGCTTACTTGCTTATGGACGGGTGGAAGCTGATCTTGGCAAGGGATATGAAATCAAAATGCTTACTGATTTAATGAATCAGGAGCTTCGAAATGCGATGTATTATGCTGATTTCTTATTTCAGGGTGAATCAGATTCCATTAGCTTTCCGTGTCGTCTAAGGCGTTATGACGGGAAAAAAATGACCGAAGACCTTTATTTGGTAACCTATCGGTTTCGTTCGAGAAAACTAGAACGTTCAGAAAAAAAATGGCGGAAAAAAAGTTTGCGTGAAGAAGAGGGAAGTTCAGAATCGCTTCTTGAGCTAGAAAATTTTCGCTTTCAATTTGCCTATAAGAAAAAGAACGATGGTGTTGAATGGAGAAGCGAATGGGGGAAGAAACCTTATTTAGGGCTCCCACGCGGTATTCGGGCGATTCTGAAAGAAAAAGGTAGTTCGGAAGAAACTATGGTTCAAATCTTGATTCCCCATGGTGTGCTTGGAGTCATACAGTGAAACGTCGTAGTGGCAGTATTTTAATTATGGTGATTTGGATTTTGCTTTTGCTCACATTACTTGCAACGAGCGTAAGTTTGAGGTCTCGTTTAGGAATTAAGCTCTCCTCTTTTTTTACACATAGACTCGAAAACACTTATCGAATGCATTCTGCCGTGAATCTTGCCGCCTATTTCATTAATAAAGATGATGACCCAGACAATGATTCAGCGATCGATTCTTGGTATAATACCCCACAAGAGTTTGAGACATTTGCTTTATCAAAAGAAGTCAGCATTTCAATCAAGGACGAAGAAAGTAAAATTAATTTAAATCGGGTAGATAAAAATAATGCTGATGCGCCCGTTTTGACTGCGTTCTTTGATATTTTAAAACAAAACAACGTTCGCTTAAAAGCTTCCGCAAGCGACCTCATTACGAGCATCATGGTATGGCGAGGAGATAATACAACCTACCGGCAGGGGAAATCGATCTTAGAGAATGAATATAAAAAAGGAAAGGCATTTGAAAGTATCGATGAATTTAGGTTGATTAAGTTTATGACGCCGGAAGATTTTGAAGCACTTAAGCCATATTTCACAGTTTATGAAGCGGGTTTTACAGCTTCAGTTAATCCAGTTTATTTTTCGTCCGGAAGTTTTCCTTTCGACACAAATCGTAGCACTTTTCGGGTGAATATTAATACAGTGCATGAATTAGTTTTGAAGGCGATCGTGCAAAGCCTCCGTATCGGAACTAATTCAGAGAAAGAGCTTTTATATCAAACGATTGCCAAAGCGCGCCAAGGAGATGAAAAGAATCCAGCAGTTATTTTTGATACAATGGACCTTACTCCTCCAGGAAGGGAGTTTGTGAGGAAGTTATGGCCGCGTGAAGTGCAACAGCTAGAAGAGGAAGGGCGCTCGCCAGACCTTATTCCAGTACCTGGAATTGCAGCAATGATTAACTATCTAATTACCCAATTTTTTACAGTCAATTCTCAATTCTTTTCAGTTCGTGTCGAAACAAAGAAGGGTGGGGTGTTGTCTTTGGGGGTTGTTGAAACCGTTCTAGGACCCCGGCAACAAATTTTAACTAAAGGCACGCAACGTAATTATTATCCTCAGTGGTTATTAACTGATTCCTTAAGGGGATACCCTTATCAGATTTTAGAGTGGAATGAATGGGTGACACGGTGAATTGGCTTAAGAAAACAAGCAAAAATATCACAGGTTTTACGATTATTTATGGTGATTCACTGCAAATGGCGCTTTACCACTTGCAAAGTGATGGGACACCGCAACTTATTACAAAAGAAGAGTTTGCGTTAAAAACAACGCCGCCCACTGAAAGAAAGCGCCTTGCCCACTCCTTTCTCTCTCATGGAGGCCTAAAAGTTCCTTTTCAACACCTTTTGATGCGGGAACATGCATTTACCAAACAATTTCAGTTTCCATCGAAAAACCAAGTGGAAATTAAACAAATGCTTGAGCTTAGGCTTCCGAGAGACATTCCATCGACCATTGACCAAATTGTGTATCATTTTCACCCGATTTCCAGCGAGAGCCAAGAGAGCATTCAAACAGATGTTTTATTGTTTGGCGTCTCAAAAGACTTAATCAACCAAGAACGTGAGCTTCTAAAAACATTTGGAATTGTTCCACAGCAAATTGTTTTATCAACGATTGTGTTGTCTTCCTATGTCATGAGAAAAATCAATCGCCGGAGCAACTTTCCTAGAATTATCTTATATGGTGCTGTTGGTCGAGGGGAAGTTATCCTCGTTGAGGAGCAAGGTATTCAATTTAGCCGATCTTTTAATTATGACTCAGCTGATTTAATTCATTCAGTTCATGATACCGTTCGCCCTGTTTTTGAGGCGCTTGAGCGAAAATATCCAAAGGCAAAAACTTACGAACTATACATCGCAGGTGAAATGGAACAGGTAAAAGACGAGTTGTTTCTTGAATATTATCCAAATCGTTTCAGTTTGCAACCAGCTGCGGGCAATCTTTCACCCATTGATTTCTTATTATTTTCTGCGGCAAGTGTTTACACAAATGAGGAACGGTTCAATCTTCTTCCAGATGAAGTGAAACAGAAAATTGCCTTGGCGAAAAGTGAAATTGATTTAGCAAAATTTCGTTTCACTTGGATTATTCTTGTGGTGATGTTTGCACTGACGTTTTTAGCCACATCTCTACGCATGGCAATCGCATTATCTGCGGTGAACCAGAAGCTTTCTTCCTTGGAACCGTCCGTCCGAGAAATTAAAGAGATTTCTCGATCGGCTCAGATGCTTCACCTTGTCAAAACACAGAAAATAAGGCCTTTAGACCTATTAGTACAAATTCATGAGAAATCGCCACAAGGAATTGCGCTCACCGAATTTGAATATGATGAAAAGGGAGGGCAAGTTCATATCAAAGGGCGCACGGATACTCAAGCTGCTGTTGATCAATATGTGCGGGTGTTAGGTGCAGTGCAGTGGTTTGGACAGGTTGAACTCCAATATTCTGAAAGTACAAGTGATGGAATTCGATCTCAATTCCAATTCGCAATCAATGCAACGTTAAAAGACAGGATCCAGTTATGAGTTTGGGGAAATGGTATTCGTTTTTTGACTTAAAAAAGTCACTGGTTGCTATTATTGTTGTGCTGCTTTTAATTGTTTTGAATAATCGATGGCAGCGGCTACTTACCACAGAGCTTTCGGATAAGCGCGAAGAGCTGAGCGAATCACTTGCTTTGCTTGATTCGAGCTCTGAGATCCATGAAAAAGCAAAAGAAGTAGAAGCGTTAAAGGTGATGAAGCAGGGGCAATCGGAACTCGAAAATTGGACAGATCGAATAGCGCCTCTTGTAGCCGAGCAGAAATTAATTCTAAGACAAGTGCGCCCTCTTGGAATGGAAGAACGCGGAAAGGTAAAAGAAGAAAAACTTTTTCTGCAAGTCGAGGGAAATATTGATAGTTTACTCACTCTTTTACACCATTTAGCCGCCCAAGAAACACCAATCTACGTCAGCCGTTATAACATTACCTCTCGGGCGATTGGTTCTGGTTTTGTTTCGGTCGAACTTGTTTTATCCAGATTAATACTTTAGAATTAAACCAACATGGCAAAACGTAAAAATTACTTACTAGGCGAAGAACTAATTCGACGTAGTTATTGCACCCTTGAACAGATTGAGCGGGCACTTTCAATACAGTTGAAAACCAAGGAATCGCTCGGCACCATCTTAGTTCAGATGGGGTTTATTTCAGAACACCAGTTGTTGGAAGTTCTTTCTGCTCAGCTCAGCCTCCCGTATCTTGATCCGACGACAATCCCAGTTGATAAAGCAGTACTCGGCAAGGTGTCCGCAAAAGTTGCACAACATTACCACATTTTTCCAATCCGGTTTGAGCACAACGGGGTTTTGATCGTTAGCAACGATCCGCATAATAGTGAGGTGATGGAAGAATTGCGGGCAATTCTCGGAACCGAAATTTATCTGGCATTGGCGGAACAAAAGAAAATTAACCAAGCCATCCAGCGTTATTACGGAATCGGGGCGTCAGTGCTTGAAGATTTGGTTCGAGGTGATGTGAAACGTGGTAAACCGAGACAAGAAGAGCAAATGGCGTGGGTGGAAGATGTTACCAGTTCTGCCGAAGAGGGAACTGTCCGAGATTTGGTGAATCAATTGCTTCTGGATGCACAGAAAAAACGTGCAAGCGACATTCACATTGAACCCTTCCAGGAGCGTTTAAGCATTCGCTACCGGATTGACGGCGTTCTTACAGATGCCAATGTGCCCGAGAGCATCCGTAAGTTTCATGTCAATATTATTTCACGGATAAAAATTATGGCAGAATTAGATGTATCAGAACGGAGATTGCCTCAAGACGGACGCATTAAAATTAAAGTGGGGCAAGATGAGCTCGATCTTCGCATTTCTATTTTACCGAGTGTTTTTGGTGAATCAGTGGTAGTCCGAATTTTAGCACCGACTAGGCTCTTAACCATTGATCAGATCGGATTTAGTGAATCACATCTTGCATTAATGCGAAAAGTGCTGCATAAAAATTCAGGAATCTTTCTTCTAACCGGACCTACGGGTAGCGGAAAAACAACCACGCTGTACGGATGCTTGAAAGAGCTAAACGACTTTGGAAAGAAAATCATTACCATTGAAGATCCAGTGGAATACCAGATTTCAGGGGTGGTTCAAATGCAAGTTCACCCCAAAATTGGATTGACGTTTGCGTCTGGGCTCCGGCACATGCTTCGTCATGATCCGGATGTGATGATGGTAGGAGAAACTCGGGATCTTGAAACAGCAGAAATCTCAATCCGATCAGCATTGACTGGACACCTTGTTTTTTCGACCTTGCACACCAATGACGCTTGCGGTGCTGTTACCAGGCTTCTTGACATGGGTATCGAGCCATTTCTTGTTGCATCAAGCTTGGAATGCGCGGTTGCTCAGAGGCTTGTCAGGCAAATTTGTAAGTCATGTAAAACGGAAGATAAAAATCTACCAGCAGCTCTTGCAAATTTTAAAGCCTTTTCAAACGCCTCCTATTACAAAGGGAAGGGGTGTGAACACTGTGGCGGAACTGGTTTTTATGGTCGTCTCGCAATTCACGAGGTTTTGGTAATGAATGATACGCTCAGAGAATGTGTTTCAAAAAATATGTCACTTACCAAATTTCGTGAAGAAGCATCTAAAGAAGGACTTGTCACGTTAGTTCACGATGGCCTTGAAAAGGCGAAACAAGGATTAACAACAGTTTCAGAGGTTGTGCAATATGCATGATGAATTTGTACGCTGAGCAGTGTCCAGCATGCTTCGAAAATGCAATGAAAAACTTGTAGTTTTCTTTAAAAAGTCAGTCTAGAATTATCCTCCGAATTGATTCAATTTATTCCTTCGTGTATGGCGCTTTGCAAATTATCGGGGCGTAGCTCAGCTGGCTAGAGCACTCGCTTTGGGAGCGAGGGGTCGCGAGTTCAAATCTCGCCGCCCCGATTTTTTTGAAAATTTAGAAATCCTCACCTTTTATTCCTCTCCAAGTTATCTAATCACAATAGGATGCACGCTTTTTGTATTAC
>JACQQN010000079.1 GCA_016206995.1 Candidatus Omnitrophota bacterium
CACGTTGTTTTAACCGGAGGTTGTTTTCAAAATAAATATTTGCTTGAACGTGCGATTCAAAGATTGGAAAAAGAAGGCCTGAAACCCTATTGGCATCAGCGGTTTCCACCCAATGATGGCAGTATTGCGCTGGGTCAAATCGCAGCAAGTTTTCTCCAGTCACAAAATCATGAAAGGAATGCTTAGATGTGTCTTGCTGTTCCTGGAAAAATTGTGTCGATTCATGGCGACGTGGATTTAGAACGCACAGGAAAAGTAAGTTTTGGGGGAATTATGAAGGAAGTAAATCTTGCTTATGTTCCCGAAGTAAGAATTGGCGATTATGTTATCGTTCATGTTGGTTTTGCGATCAGCAAGCTCAATGAACATGAAGCAGAAGAAACCCTGGCTTATTTAAAACAAATAGACGAGTTAAAGGAGTTGGAATCCGATGAAAGAACGAATTCATAAAACATTAGATGCGAATGAAGCAGTGGCTTATGTCGCTTATCGATTGAGTGAGGTGATTGCGATTTATCCAATCACACCTTCATCGCCCATGGGTGAATGGTCGGATGAATGGATGGCTGCGAGGAAGCAAAATATTTGGGGGACAGTTCCTTTGGTCGCGGAAATGCAAAGCGAAGGCGGTGCTGCGGCCGCTGTTCATGGGGCGTTGCAAGCTGGCTCGCTTGCGACAACTTTTACCGCTTCTCAAGGGCTTCTTTTGATGATTCCCAATATGTATAAAATTGCAGGCGAGCTGACGCCAACCGTTTTTCACATTGCAGCACGTTCACTCGCAGCGCAAGCACTTTCCATTTTTGGCGATCATAGTGACGTCATGGCGGCGCGCGCAACAGGTTTTGCATTTCTTTGTTCCAATTCTGTACAGGAAGCAATGGATATGGCACTGATTGCGCAAGCGGCAACACTTAAAAGCCGAATTCCATTTGTTCATTTCTTTGACGGGTTTCGAACCTCTCACGAAGAATGTAAAGTTGAAGTTCTCAGTGAGGATGATTTGCGCTCAATGATTGATTCTGAATTGATTGCTGCCCATCGTAAAAGGTCGCTTTCACCGGATCATCCGGTGCTTCGCGGAACAGCGCAAAATCCCGATGTTTATTTTCAGGCCCGCGAAACCGTGAATTCCTATTACCTTGCTTGTCCTCAGATTGTCCAAGATGCGATGGATCAATTCGCAAAGCTAACAGGAAGAAAATATCAGATTTACGAATATTATGGCGCGCACAATGCAGATCGAGTTCTTGTGCTGATGGGTTCAGGGGCGGAAGCCGTTCATGAGATGGTGGATTATCTTAATGGAAAAGGAGAAAAAGTAGGTGTGCTCAAAGTGCGTCTTTACCGGCCATTTGATATGAAACGTTTTGTAGAAGCTTTTCCGGAATCAGTAAAATCAATCGCTGTCTTAGATCGAACTAAAGAGCCAGGAAGTGCCGGTGAGCCGCTTTATTTGGATGTGGTGAATGCATTTCAAGAAGCCATGACAAATGGGTGGGGAAAAGTGAAAAAAATTCCGAAAATTGTCGGCGGCCGTTACGGACTTTCTTCCAAAGAATTTTCCCCAGCAATGGTAAAAGCTGCTTTTGAAAATTTGTCTGGCGAGCGTCCTAAAAATCATTTCACAATCGGAATCCATGACGATGTAACTCATACCAGCCTGCCGTATGACCCGCATTTTTCAATTGAACCGGACAATGTGATCCGAGCACTTTTTTATGGCTTAGGTTCTGACGGAACGGTTGGTGCCAACAAAAATTCAATTAAAATTATCGGTGAAAATACAAATAATTATGTTCAAGGCTATTTTGTTTATGATTCCAAAAAAGCGGGTGCAGTGACGGTTTCCCATCTTCGGTTTGGTCCGAAGCCAATTCACTCAACCTATCTGATTACCGAAGCAAATTTTATTGGATGCCATCAGCCATTTTTTCTTGAGCGTTTTGACATGCTTCAGCATGCGGTCCCGGGCGGAACGTTTCTCGTGAATACGCCTTACGGCCCGGAAGATGCGTGGGCACATTTTCCAAAAGAAATTCAGAAGCAGATTGTTGATAAGAAATTAAAATTGTACGTGATCGATGCGTATCAGGTTGCACATGAAAGCGGCATGGGGCGCCGAATTAATACCGTGATGCAAGTTTGTTTTTTTGCGATTTCAGGGGTGTTACCCAAAGACGAAGCAATTGCTGCAATTAAAGATTCCATTCAAAAAACTTATGGCAAGAAAGGTGAAGAGATTGTTCAGATGAATTTGGACGCTGTTGACCATACGCTTGCGCATCTCCACGAGGTTAAAGTGCCAAATCGAGTCGATAGCAAAATCGAAATGTTGCGCGCAGTTCCTGAAGAAGCAGACGAATTTGTGCAGGGTGTTCTTGCGGAAATTGTTGCCGGGCGCGGCGATGAACTTCCTGTCAGTGCACTTCCATGTGATGGAACTTATCCTACAGGAACTTCCAAATGGGAAAAACGGAATATCGGCCTTGAAATTCCTGTGTGGGATCCCGGAGTTTGTATTCAATGCGGAAAGTGTGCGATGGTGTGTCCACATGGCGTGATCCGAATTAAAGTCTACGATCAAAAACATTTGCAAGGTGCGCCATCAACATTTAAATCGCGCGAAACAACGGACCTTGAATGGAAAGGGCTTAAGTACACGATCCAAGTAGCGCCCGAAGATTGTACGGGCTGCGGAATTTGTGTAGATATTTGTCCCGCAAAAAACAAATCTCAAACAAAACTCAAAGCGATCAACATGAATCCGCAAGAACCTTTGCGTGTGGAGGAACGGAAAAATTGGGATTTCTTCCTTAAAATTCCGGAAATGGACCGCCGCAAGATTAAAGTTAATTCCATTCGCCAGCAGCAAGTTCAGGAACCACTTTTTGAATTTTCAAGCGCTTGCCCCGGCTGCGGTGAAACGCCTTACATTAAACTTCTGACGCAGCTTTTTGGAGATCGCGCGGTTGTTGCGAACGCCACAGGGTGCTCTTCCATTTATGGTGGGAATCTTCCGATGATGCCATGGACGAAAAATAAAGAAGGCCGCGGTCCGGCTTGGTCTAATTCACTTTTTGAAGACAACGCTGAATTTGGGTTTGGCATGCGTCTTTCCATTGATCAGCAGCGGGAATTTGCGCGTGAGCTTCTTAAAAAATTTCCATCAGAAGTTGGAACTGATCTTGTCGATCAAATTTTAAATGCAAACCAGAAAGACGAAAGTGATATTCATGAACAACGAGAGCGTGTTGCCATTCTCAAGCAAAAACTTTCAAAGTTAAATACAAGTGAAGCGCGGATGCTTCGTGAGCTTGCGGACTATCTTGTGAAAAAGAGTGTTTGGATTGTAGGCGGTGATGGCTGGGCTTATGACATTGGGTTTGGGGGTCTTGATCACGTGCTCGCAAGCGGTCGAAACGTGAACATTTTGGTTCTCGATACAGAAGTCTATTCCAATACCGGCGGTCAAATGTCAAAATCAACTC
>JACQQN010000006.1 GCA_016206995.1 Candidatus Omnitrophota bacterium
ATATGAAGCTCTGCTCTTACTTTTAAATTCTGAACGAGTCTTTCGGTGAGTTTTTGAATTTTGGAGAGTGAAATCTTAGAGCGTTTCTTAGAATTTGTAACCTGGACAAGCCATGCCTTAGGTCGATTTCTCATGCGCCTCATAGGCTTTAATAATGTCTTGGACCAGCCGATGCCGAACCACGTCTGTTTCATCAAAATGCACAAACTGGATTCCTTCAACTGACTTTAAAATTTTGCGGGAATCAAGCAATCCCGAACGTTTCCCGGAAGGTAAATCAATTTGCGTGATGTCTCCATTCACAATCATTTTGGATGAAACTCCAAGCCGCGTGAGAAACATTTTAAGTTGCTCATAAGTACAATTTTGCGCTTCATCTAAAATGACAAACGCATCATGAAGTGTTCTGCCACGCATATAGGCGAGCGGTGCTACTTCGATCACACCGCGCTGAATGTGGCGCGCGACTTCTTCAAATTCCATCATATCGTAAAGCGCGTCATAAAGCGGCCTCAAATAGGGGTTAATTTTTGCGGCAAGGTCACCGGGCAAAAAACCAAGGCTTTCCCCAGCTTCAACTGCGGGACGCGTCAGAACAATTCGGCTTACCTGTCTGTGTTTCAAGGCATCAATCGCAGCCGCCATGGCAAGATACGTTTTTCCTGTTCCGGCGGGCCCAATCGCAATCACAACATCAGAACGGTGTATCACCTTGAGAAAAGTCTCCTGATTTTTACTTTTGGGTTTGATTAATTTTCCTTTGTGAAAAAATTGAAGCGAGCCGTGGGTATCACTTTTTGGTTCTGCGGCAACTTTTGCTGTTTGTTCGTCGGTTTTACCGGATCGAATTTGACTCAATGCTTCCTTAAAAAATTGAAATGCTTTCGAAACGTTACGTTTATCGCCTTCAATTGTTAATTGGTAATTCCGAGCGGAAATTCTCACGTGATATTCAGATTCTGCGAAGCGGAGCCGTTCGTCCAGATTGCCATAAAGCATGATGGCTTCTTGATCAGAATTGAGCTTGATAATTTTTCTCATGAGTTTTTTACGCAAATGTGAATTTCTCGAAGTTGCTTTTCAGAAACAGAAGATGGTGCATCTGATACAAGGCAAACGCCTTTCTGAGTTTTTGGAAACGCGATCACATCTCGAATCGAATCAAGCCCAAGAAGCATCGCGGTCAAACGATCGAGCCCAATTGCAATCCCTCCGTGCGGCGGCGCACCAAATTTAAGTGCTTTGAGGAAAAATCCAAACCTTTCTTCCGTCTCTTTTTGTGACATACCGAGCACGCGAAACATTTGTTCCTGAACTTTTTCGGAATGAATTCGGATGCTTCCGCCTCCAATTTCGGTTCCATTCAGCACCAAATCGTAAGCACGCGCTTTTACTTTTCCTGGTTCTTTTTCAAGAAGATCAAGTTGCTGCGCAGCGGGTGACGTGAAGGGATGATGCCGCGCTTGCCAACGTTTTTCATCAGGATTCCATTCAAGAAGTGGAAAATCAACTACCCATAAGAAATGAAAACCTTCTTTTTGAATCAACCCGAGTGTTCCTCCAAGATGTTTCCGGAGCTCACCTAAAATAATACAAGCTCGCTCCCATTCATCCGTTACCAAAAAGAGCGTATCACCATCCTTTGCTTGAAAGGTGTTGATTAAGGCTTTTGCTTCTTCAGGCGAAATAAATTTAGCAATTGGAGACTCAAACAAATTTTCTTGAACAGATTTTACCTTAATCCACACAAGTCCTTTAGCGCCAAAACGTTTTACAAAATCGGTGAGGCCATCAAAATCTTTCCTCGAGAATGCTTTGCCGCTCGCTCGGACACCTTTAATCACGCCGCCTTGTTTTACACTTTCTTGAAAAATTTTGAACCCCGTATTTTTGAAAACATCAGTTACGTCAGCAAGCGTCATTTCAAATCGAAGATCAGGTTTATCTGAACCATAACGATTCATTGCCTGATCAAACGAAAGCCGGTTAAAAGGTGTTTTTAAATTGATATTTAAAACGGACCTGAAAATTTCGGTGAGCATCCCTTCAATTAAACGAAAAATATCCTCTTCGGCAACAAAAGACATTTCGAGGTCAATTTGTGTATGTTCCGGCTGGCGGTCAGCGCGTAAATCTTCATCACGGAAACAACGTGCAAATTGAAAGTATCGGTCCACTCCCGACACCATCAGCATTTGTTTGAAAAGCTGCGGTGACTGAGGCAGTGCATAAAAAGAGCCTGGATTGAGGCGCGATGGAACAAGGAAATCGCGCGCGCCTTCCGGCGTACTTTTGGTGAGATAAGGAGTTTCAAACTCAATAAAATGTTGGCTGTCTAAATAACGCCGGACTGCAGTTGCAATTCGATAACGCGTCTCAAGGCGGCCCATCATCTCACGCCTTCGAATATCGAGAAACCGGTACTTCAGCCGAAGTTCTTCTGAAACACCAAGCTCTTCCAAAATCTCAAAAGGAAGCGCTTCTGATTCACTTAACAATTCCATTTCGGTAACTTGCACTTCGATCTCGCCAGTCACCAGTTTTGGGTTTTCCGTTTTAGGCGGACGCGCCGCAACCAGCCCACGAATTAAAACGACAAATTCTGCCCTTAATTTCTGCGCCTCGTCGTACGCTTTTTTCTGGGATGGATTAAAAACAATTTGTGTCTTTCCCCACCGGTCACGAAGATCAATAAAAAGGAGCCCGCCATGATCTCGCCGAGAATCTACCCACCCACACAACGTCACGGTTTGATTGAGATCTGATTTTCTTAGTTCCCCGTTGGTATGTGTTCGTAACATGACTGCTCCTAAAACGAATTAAACGCTTTCAAAAATTCGCTTGGTTTTACACGCTTTTGCGTGCCGCTTGTCATCTCTTTCAAAGTGACTTCACCGGCACGATATTCATCGTCACCAACAATCACAGCGTAACCCGCTTTTAACTTATTGGCCTGCTTCAAATGGTTGCTGAGAGATTTTTCCTCTACTGAAAAAATACCGCGCTTCCCAATTAAAAAAAGTGCTTTCGCAATATCGCGATAAAAAGAACAGCTTGTTTCGCTGGTGACGAGACCAGCCACGTAAACTGTATTCCGAAGAATTTCATCAGCGAGTGAAATTTGATTTGCTTGAAGTGCCATCAGCAAGCGTTCAACCCCTAGTGCAAATCCACTAGCACCTATTCGCGGCCCACCGAGAGACTCAATCAAACCGTCATAACGCCCACCTGCGAGTAAAGCATCCTGAGCGCCGAGACCTTCTGTTGTTACTTCATAAACACAGCCCGTGTAATAATCAAGTCCGCGGACGAGCTTGGGCTCCAAGTGAAATGGCACTTGAGCTTCTTTGAGAAGCGTCTTAACTTTCTCAAACTTCTCTCCGGCGTCTTTCGATAATACAATCGTTGGCGCCTTTTGAATGATTGGCTGACATTCACTCACCTTACAATCAAACACCCTTAGAACATTCTTTGAAAGGCGGTAATTGCAATCAGCGCATAATTTGTGTTCGTGCGATTTAAAAAAAGTAGTGAGTTGTTTTGCATAATTGAGACGATCTTCAGATGTTCCTAAATTATTTAATCGGATCGTAAATTTCGAAAGGCCCAGAGACTCCAAATAAGATTTAATCATAATTAAAAGTTCGGCATCATTTACAGCGGAGTGCGTGTTTAAGGTTTCCACGCCAATTTGATAAAATTCGCGCTTTCGCCCTGCTTGGGGTCGCTCTGCACGATACATAGGGGCTATATAATAAATGTAAAGCGGTGAATGAGTCGGAATTAAATTGTGTTCAAGGCACGCACGCACAACAGAAGCGGTCATCTCTGGCCTCATCGTGAGACTTCGCCCTCCTCGATCCTCGAATGTATACATTTCTTTATGAACAATGTCAGAAGCCTCACCAATCGAACGCGAAAAAAGATCAGTTGTTTCAAGAATTGGCGTCCGAATTTCCCGGAAGCCATAAGCCTCTAGAAAACGGCGGGTTCTCTCTTCGAGGACTTGCCACGCTTCGATCTCGCCAGGCACAATATCTTTCATGCCTTTGACGGCTTGATATTTCATTCAGAATTCTCTTTCTGCTTCGAATCAGGGATTACGTTAAAAGAAATAAACCTCTCCCTAACACAACCCGTGCGTTGAGTAAGTGATTTAATAAGAGATGCGCCATGCGCCTGGGATTCCTGAATCTTCATCTGCTTGTGAAGTCACATTGAGGAATGACGTAAGACGCAGATTAGAGAGGCTTGCGCTTTTTTGCTGCGCGGCGTTTGCGCCTTTTGATTTCACTTGGTTTTTCGTAATGTTTGCGTGCTTTGAGAATCTTTAAGATGCCTTCTCGTTCGATTTTCTTTTTAAGCCTGCGGAGGGCTTTTTCAAGTGACTCGTGCTCACCAACCGATACTTCCGGTACCATTCTGCCACCTTTCTTGGATGTTTTACATTTCAAAGCTAATGACACTCAACTAATAATTGGAGCATTATATCCCGCCCAAACTCATTGTCAAGCGCTCGATCTCGTGTAACCACTTGTTCTAAAAGAAGATAGAGAGAAGTTCATTCAGAAATCCGATTGACACGGGAGCCCGCCTTCGATATAGTAACTGACCAAAATGGATTATCTGTTTGGCTGGACCCAAGAAATCAAGAATTATTGGACGGCGTTTGTACGCATTATCTATCCCGCATTTTGCCTGACGTGCGACAGCCCTTTAGAAATTGAT
>JACQQN010000099.1 GCA_016206995.1 Candidatus Omnitrophota bacterium
GTGTGAATGTTGAAGATTTCTCGTATCTGGAACGCTTGACCGTCAAAAGTATGAAATCTGAAGCGCCGAAGCGCGAAGAAAAAGAAAAGAAAGAAAAATAGAAATCAGTATCGCTTTATTTGCGATCTCTTTTAAAACCGAAGATAATCGTTTCCGTAGTCGTCCATAAAAGACGTTGCCTTTTCTGGTTGCGCCCAATAGCTCCTATTTCCCGATTTCGTTTTTTAATTTCCAAAAAAGTTTTTATGATACACTATTCACCGACCATCAAGAATCTTGAGCACATTGATGAAAAAATCAGTTCAAAGCAAACAAGAACTAGCCAAAAAATGGGCTGAGAAAGGGTTTTCATGTGACCTTTGGGTCGATCCGCCTGGTCAAACATGGGAAAATTATATCCATGATGTCGATGAGGTGGTTTGTGCCGCAGAAGGCGAACTTGAATTTGAAGTGAGCGGAAAGAAGCAAATTTTAAAACCAGGCGATGAAATTTTCATTCCAGCCCATGCCCGCCATTCAGTCCGCAATATTGGCGGCAAAACCGCGCGGTGGTATTACGGATATCGGAGGTGAATCATGTCAGTCAAGAAAGAAAACTTGCTTGATCTAGGTCTTTTATGGCTGAGAATTTTAATGGGTGTCGGTATCGCCCACCATGGGTTTGGAAAAGTTTTTGGCGGCAACATAGAAGGTTTCGCGCAAGGAGTTGCAAAGCTCGGATTTCCAGTTCCCATTGTATTTGCATGGCTTTCCGCGCTCGCTGAATTTGCAGGCGGTATTTTGGTTGCCATTGGTTTTCAGACGCGTATTGCCGCTCTTTTTGTTTTTATCAATATGTCTGTTGCTGCTTTCATGCAACATGCGGCTGATCCTCTTAAAGTGAAGGAACTTGCGCTTTGTTATTGGGTGATGGCTGGGACATTGATTCTCACAGGTGGCGGCAAGTTCAGTTTTAAGCGCCGGGGCAACTAAAATGAATCGTAAAATGTTAATTGTTTTTTTTGGTGCATTACTTTTAGGTTTTGCCATGGCTCTGCTTGTCATGTGGGGTATCCGTTCAACTTCTGTTAAAAAAAGCCAGACGGTTGATAAACCGGTGTCGGAGATTGAAAGAGTCGAGATTCCGCCTGCTGAAACTGTAGGCGAAGCAGATCAAGTCAAAAAAAGCGAAGAGGAGAAAGAGAAAAATGAGGGAAAAGAAAAAGTTGTCGCAAAGGACGAGGAAAGTTCGGACAAGGAAGATGTAGAAGAAGCTGCTTCAGAGGATGCGGAGTCAGATTTGCGCGCGAAAGAAAGTGTAAAGACAGAAGAAGAGGAAGTGAGTGAACAAAAACGTGCTAACCTCGAATTCGAACTGGTTCAATTAGGTCAGAATTCGCCAGTTGACTTCCGAAAGTATGATGATCGGCTCACCTTTGCCTTGCAGCTCAAAGTGAGAAACGCGGGCAATGAGACTACGGGCGGCGGCGCCATATCTTCTTCCCTTCAGGTCAAACTTTTTGGAAGAGAACATCGATTTAATTTCTCTGATAGAATTTCCTATATTCACCCTGGTCATGCCTACCTTACCTGGATTCGCGCGACCATTAACCCAACACCCGTGCAAATGCAGAGAATTTTGGGTAGAGATGTGAGTATTCCAATGGTTCTGCACGCCCATGTTCGATATACAACGCTTTCAATGGCTGCGATTACCGAGGAACAGGAAGCCAAGACTTCGTTTGAGGTCTCAGCGATAGGTTGAACCAGGGGTAATGTTGCAGAACTTCTCTCAATGTTGCTAAAATTGGATAAAACCGTTTAGTTTATTTTTAAACATTATTTTAGATCTTTCCATAAGTGATTTGTTTTAAATTAGTTACGGCGTTTTGAAGATATTTTTATCTCTGGCATAAAAAATGTAGGTACTTAGTGTTCAAGAGACGCATCTGAAAGTGTTTCTCAAGAGGAAGTAAAAAAGAAAGAAAGTGGATTGATGAAAAGAAAGTTGATCTTGTTAGTTATTATGTTTGCTTGCAGCATCATTTTCTTTTCTAATCGGGCTCAGGCAGCTATCTTTTGGGATTGGAATTTTACGAATAACTTTCAAACTTTTGGTTCTACGGATTCAATTATTGCGAAGGGTAGAATTACCAATCTGGCCACTTCGGATTCAAACTTGACTTTTCAAAATTTTGGGACTGCTAGTTACGGAAATGCACCAGCTGTACCGTACCAGTTTGCATGGGGTGATAGTGGTCAGTTTTTCTTACAATTTTTTGGTTTAGATTTGGCGCCTGGACAAAGTTTCGATTTTGTATTTGGAAATTTAACTCCCTATGGGATTACCCCGCCTGGATTTTATTTCTTTATTGCAGGATTTCAACTCGAAGGTGTAGAACCAGATTCCTCCATTCGCAGAGATTTTTATTTCAAAGTGAACGGTTTAGTTTCTCCCACACCAGAACCGTCTGCGCTTTTTCTAGTTAGTTTTGGTCTCTTTGGTTTATTTCTAAATCGGAAACGTACGCGATTAGCCTGATTTTGTTAGCGTGCTCTTCTTTAAACTTTTCCCTGTCATTTAATTTTCTTTTGGACACCCTCATTTTCCTTTTTGGAAGTCAAACAATTTCGGTTACAATGAGATGAGCTTGTTGTTTTGAAACTTCTCAGGAGAAGATTATGTGGACAAAAGAGGCGCTGCAGGAAGCAATCCGAACTCGAATGTCAGATTACCTTTTAGTGGCGGCATCCAATCGCCAGCCGTACAGCCATGCGCTAAAAGGAAAGAAAATCATTTGCCAACGTCAACCAGGCGGCCTTGTGACGGCACTGAATCCCGTCATGCAGGCAGTGCAAGGTACTTGGGTAGCAGTTGGTACAAGCCCTTACGACCGTCAGATGGTCGATCAAGGCCAAAAGGTTGCGCTTCCACCAGAAAACCCTTCCTATAGTCTCCGCCGAGTTTTTTTATCCAAGGAAGAAACAGATCATTATTACTACGGGTATTGTAA
>JACQQN010000081.1 GCA_016206995.1 Candidatus Omnitrophota bacterium
ACAGTGAGAGGGCCGGTAGGATTTGCACTTACAAATTCAATTAAAACTTTTTCACCCTTTCCTTCATTTGAAAAGCCGAACTTGCGATCTTGTTCTTGGATCACCTTCAAAATATTCGCACGCGATTCCTTCGTAAGAAATACATTAATAAAACCAGGCCCTGCAATCTCAAGCCGTTCAATGAATGCCGTTTTCTTTTCTTTTTCAATCACCTGCTTAAAGATTTCAGCGACTTCTCTTGGTTTTTTCTGAACTGCAGCGGATGCAATGAGAGCAATGTTGACTGCATAATCGCCAAACTCTTTATTTTTTGGAACTTCAACGGTGAAAGCAAGTTCTTGTGGTAATGGGCAGCCAATCTTTTTAGAAACTGCACCGATCGAACTTTCAAATATGGATTTAACTTGTTCTCGATTTTCGTCCATCGTGCTTTTTCCGCTTCCGCGTTCTTTCTGGCTGGCCCCACAATCGCTCTAGGTTATAAAACTTCCTTGTTTCGTAATGAAAAACATGGACAACGACATCCCCATAATCCAAAAGCACCCACCGGCCATCCCTCATGCCTTCCACATGCCAAACGTGCTCTCCGTGCTCATGAAGTTCATCGACTACATTTTCTGCAATCGTTTTGACATGACGATCTGAAGTTCCATGAACAACCAAAAAGTAAGATGCAAGCGCTGACCCATTTCCAATTTTCAAAATAACGGGATCAATCCCTTTCTTATCTTCTGCGGCATCCTTTGCAATTTCAACCAGCTGCTTCGACCTCAAAAAACCTCCTGAGTTTGTTCATCCAGTTAGAGGTGGAAATTGCTTGACTCACCCCGCAACATCGCTATTTCAGAGAATCTCCTAGCAAAGAAAGGCATATCAATATGGCCACCTCTAACGGGACTCGTGTGCAATCAATCTCTTTTTCCATTGGATGCCCTGGCTAAATCCACCAATTGAACCATCCTGACGAATCACTCGATGACATGGAAAAAGAATTGGTAATGGGTTTGATTTTAAAAGCTGGCCCATCGCTCGAAACCCTTTAGGAATACCACAAGCAGCAGCAAGCCACGCGTAACTCTGCGTTTCGCCCCAAGGAATGCGTGCAAGACGGTTTAACATTCTTGCTTGCATGGTGGTGTGGCTTGAGCTGTCAATTGGGATCTTGTCGAATGGATAAGGTTTACCGGCAAGATACGTTCTTAGCCAACGCTTGGTTTGAGTAAATACTTGCTGAACCTTCTTCGGAGTATGGACATCGTTATTCAATAATTGTTTTTTTGTATAACGCCGTGCGAGTTTTGAGAAGCGAAGTTCCCGAAGCCCTTTTTCTGACGCAATGAGTGTAAAAACACCCCATGAGGTTTGAACTGCTTGCTCAAAAATTTCTTGTTCCATCCTCGCTTAACCGCAACTCTTTCTAAAAAAATGAATTCTCAAGATTTTCCGAATCGATTTGTAATTGGCATTCGCCTGCCAAACCACGCCTTTTCAGTTACACGAATTAGAGGTGGCGTCTGACGCCGCTTGTATTCATTGTGCTCTATCTTCCGAATTGTATCAAGAATTACCTCTTTTGAAATCCCTTTTTGAGAAAGCGAATGAATAATTTCTTTTTCGCTCATATTCTTTTCAATATAAAGCTCTAAAATCTGATCCAGTTCCTCATAAGGCGGAAGCGAGTCTTGATCTTTTTGGTTTGGCCTGAGTTCCGCAGAAGGCGCTTTTTCAATAATGGTTTTTGGAATTACTTTTGAAATTTGATTTCGGTATTGCGCAATCCGATAGACGTCTGTTTTATAAACATCGCCAAGGACTGCAAGTCCTCCACACATATCACCATAAATCGTGCAATATCCCATGGCAAGCTCTGACTTATTGCCAGTCGACAGGAGGAGACATCCTTCGTCATTTGAAACATACATCAGTTCAAGAGCGCGCATTCTTGCTTGCAGATTTTCATTGGCAAGCGTCATCGGTAGGGCTGTTTTATTCTTTACTTCTTTACGCTCTGCGACTTGTTCGAGAAACGCTTGATAAAGCGGTGTGATCGGATACTTTCGAAATTCAATTCCCAAATTTTTAGCTAAGATTTCAGAATCTTCATAGCTTCCTTTTGAAGAATACACTCCAGGCATGGTAACGCCAATCACTCGCTGGCACCCTAATGCATCAACCGCAAGTGTTGCAACAAGCGCTGAATCAATTCCCCCACTTAGACCGATGACTACTTTTTGGAAACGATTCTTTTCTACATAGTCACGAATCCCAAGCAAAAGCGCTTCATATATATCTTGAATTTCATTCAACGAACCCAATAGCACTTCGGAAAGCTTTCTTTCGTAAAGCGGGATTGACACGTGAAACAATTCCTCACGGAATGGTTTTGCGCGAGCTACAACTTTTCCTCTGGGGTCGGCAACAAAACTTCTGCCATCAAACACAAGATCATCTTGACCGCCGACTTGATTCGCATAAATTAACCAAATCTTATTTTCTTTTGCACGTTTTCTCACAATATCATCTCGAGCAATGGGTGCTTTTCGGTGATAAGGAGATGCTGAAATATTAATCAAAACTTGAATTCCTTTACGCTTCATAATCTTAACTGGTTTTACTGGATACGCATCTTCCCAAATATCCTCGCAGATGCTGGTTCCAATTTTAATACCATTCAAAACAAAAGTATGGTGTGCGCTGGCAGGTTCAAAGAAAATTTCTTCTAAAAAAACATCGTAGGTCGGGAGAAGCGTTTTATGTTGAACTAAAATAATCTTACCATTCCGAATTACCGCAAGCGCATTCTTGTTTTTCCCATTTTTCTTCTTCCCGAAATCTATAAAACCGACGATCGATGTGATTTGATACGATTTGGTGGCTTGGCAAATATTCTTCAAAACTTGGAGATTGGTTTCTACAAACGATTTCTTATTGGCAAGATCCCAAACAGGATATCCACAAATGGAAAGTTCTGGAAAAATAACTAAGTCAAATTTGGATTTCTCTGCTTGGGAGATGTAATCAATAATCTTGTGTTGATTTAAGTTAAAATCCCCAACGGTTGGATTAATTTGAGCAATTCCTACTTCCAGTGTTTTGGGTTGTTTGACCATAACTGGTATCTTATCAAAACACACGGTGGTGTCAATGAGCCCCCTTGAACGCTCAATCTAATATTTTTTATTGCAGGAAACTAACTTACTGTTAGAATATCGTTCCTTTTAAAAAGTGAGGCTTAATTATTTTGCACCATACAAACACGATGAAATTCAAAGGTAAATTACTCGTCATTGGGTGTGGATCTGTTTCTCAGTGCACCATCCCCCTCCTGCTTAAGCATCTTCAAATGCCTGCACAAAATATTACCATCATGGATTTTGTCGATAATCGCTCCTTAATTTCTGAATCGCTCAAAAAAGGTGTGTGCTACGTCCAAAAATGCATTACTAGAGAAAATTATGCGAGCGTGCTCCGAAGTTATGTTGGTGCAGGCGATATGATTATAGACCTCGCTTGGAACATCGACTGTTGCACAATTTTGGATTGGTGTCACAGGAACCGCGTTTTGTATGTCAATACCTCCGTTGAATTGTGGGATCCCTATGAAGGCGCTGAAGATAAAAAACCCACGGAACGAACCTTATATGTTCGGCATATGGCCATTCGAGAAATGGTGAAGAAGTGGAAGAACCAAAAAGGAGCAACTGCGGTCGTTGAGCACGGGGCTAATCCGGGGCTCGTCTCTCACTTCACAAAAAAAGCATTAGAAGATATCGTTAAATTAATTCTTCAAAAAAAACCACGAGATCCTCGCCGCAAAGATTTTGAAGTTATGAAGAGATCGAAAAATTTTGCGGGACTCGCACAGCTAACAGGAACCAAAGTTATCCACATTAGTGAACGCGATACTCAAATTACAAATCGCCCTAAGGAAGTCAACGAATTTGTTAACACATGGAGCATTGAAGGATTCCGGGAAGAAGGGGTTGCGCCTGCAGAAATGGGTTGGGGCACGCATGAGCGTTATCTACCACCCGGAGCACAGTTTCATAGTTATGGTCCTGGAAATCAAATTTGCCTTGTGCAACCTGGCATTAAAACATGGGTGCGGTCTTGGGTGCCTTGTGGAGAGATTATTGGCATGGTGGTGAGACACGGTGAAGCATTTACCATTTCAGACCACCTCACTGTGTGGAAGGATGGTGTTCCCGTTTACCGTCCAACTGTACATTATGCCTATTGCCCTTGCGACGCTGCTATTTGTTCACTTGCCGAACTTGAGATGCGGCGTTTTGATTTACAAAAGAATCAACGAATTATGAATGATGAAATTGTGAGTGGGCGGGATGAGTTAGGCGTCTTACTAATGGGGCATGATTTTAAATCATGGTGGACTGGGAGTCTTCTGGATATCGAAGAAACACGTCAACTGGTTCCCCATCAAAATGCAACGACTCTTCAAGTCGCCTGCTCTGTGCTTGCGAGCACTCTCTGGATCATGCAAAATCCAAATGAGGGTGTTTGCGTTCCAGATGATTTACCTCATGATTTTGTTCTTAAAATTGCAGAACCATATTTAGGACCTTTTATATCAAAACCTGTTGATTGGACTCCCCTTAAACATGATGTGAATTTATTTGAAAAATATAATGGGCGGAAAATCTCAGCAGATGATGTTTGGCAATTCACAACTTTTCTGATTAAGTAAATTATGCCAACTCTTTTAGAACGTCCTATCAGCGAACGCAAAACAAGTTCAAGTGGAATAGAAAACATCATCCGAAAAGCACTTAAGCGCCACAAAACACCGTTGATGCTCATTAGACGTAGCGCTCTTGAACAACAATACTTTCTTTTTCGCCGTAATCTTCCCCAAGTAGGAATCTATTACGCCATTAAGGCGAACCCACATCTTACGATTATTAAAACCTTCATTCGATTAGGCGCTTCTTTTGATGTGGCTAGCGCGACTGAGATGAATTTAGTACTGAGCCTCGGCGCGAAACCCGAGCGTATTATTTTTGCAAACCCAATTAAGTCTATTGAAGATATTAAGCATGCACGGAATCGAAATGTAAAATTTATGGTTTTTGATAATGAGCCAGAACTTTACAAAATCGCAAAGCACTGCCCTAAAGCAACTGTCCTCTTGCGAATTAAAGTTGGGAATGTTGGAAGTCTTGTCGAATTGTCACTCAAATTTGGCGCCGATCCTGACCAAGCTGTTTTCCTTCTGAAAAAAGCAAAACAACTAGGTTTGAATGCGGCAGGAATTAGTTTTCATGTTGGCTCTCAATGCACAAACGCCGAAAATTATATTGAAGCACTTGAGGTCACAGCCGCGATCTTTGGGCAGGCAAAAAAAGAAGAGCTTGATCTCAATATTCTTGATATTGGTGGTGGATTTCCTATCCGCCATTTTGATGATGATACACACCCAAATTTTGAGACAATCGCCCGACAGATCCGAATTGAATTAAAGCGACTTTTTGATAAAAACGTTCGAGTCATTGCAGAGCCTGGCCGATTTTTAACGGGCCCCGCAGGAACTTTAATCACCCAGGTAGTGGGAAGAACTTTTCGAAATAACAAAAACTATTACTATCTCAATGATGGAATTTACGGTGATTTTTCTGGAATCGTCTTTGACCACTGCAAATATGAATTCAAAACATTACGGCGAGGTCAAAAGTTCCTAAGCACCCTCGCAGGGCCTACCTGTGATTCTTTTGATACGATTTCTATGAGCGAAGAATTACCAGAACTTGATGTTGGTAATGTCATTTACGTGAGAAATATTGGAGCCTATTCGTCTGCGAGTGCCGACTCGAAATTTAATGGCTTTGCATCCGCAAAAATTGTGATGGTTGATTAACCATCAACTTCCAAGTATTTCTTTTACCTTTTTTACTAATTCATTACCATCAATTGGCTTGATGAAGAAAGCCTTTGCACCCTCCATTTCAAAAGTATCCTTCATCATAATCGCCTTTCCTGTTGTTACAATCACAGGCACTTTTCGTTCAGTCACTTTATTGATTTCGCGAAGCGTTGTGTAACCATCCATGTCTGGCATCAAAACATCTGTAATAATCAGGTCAGGCACTTTTGCCTCAACGAGTTTGATCGCGGCTTCGCCACTTTGTGCTGTTTTCACCAAAAAACTCCCGCCCGCTTCTAATCTAAGTTTCATTGTTTGAAGTAAATCTGCATCGTC
>JACQQN010000090.1 GCA_016206995.1 Candidatus Omnitrophota bacterium
GCGTAACCAAGCATATTAATTATAGGTTGCAACCCGTTCGACAAACAGTTGAACGGGAGTAGCTATTTCAAAATTGAGATTACACTTTACAGAAACCTCAAGGTTGAGTAGGATGAGTAGGATAAGCACCCTTCGTAATTCGCAAAGAGAAAAGCCGGGCGAAAAACGGCGGGTAGTTTTGATTGTGTCAATATGAAAGGTGATGAAGTAAAGATTGAATTAAATAGGAGGAAAGTACCGATGACAACGTTAGTAACCGAAAGAGATCGGGAGCAGGAAGGTATTGAATCGAATTTTCCAACGACTCCTGATGAAGTTAAGAAATATATTCAAAGAAATAAGATTCAAGTCATTGACTTTAAATTTAATGATCTGCCTGGATTGTGGCAACATTTTTCAATTCCTGCCGCTGATCTTTTAGAAGGCAGTGTTTGGGAAGAAGGCATTGGATTTGATGGTTCTTCGATTCGCGGATTCAAAAAAATTCAAGAATCAGATATGATCTTAAAACCAGATCCGACCACCGCTGTTTTGGATCCAGTTTGCCAATATCCAACTTTAAGCATCATCTGTGACATTTATGATCCAGTCACAAAAGAACCTTATTCAAGAGATCCACGTTACATTGCAAGAAAAGCAGAGGAATACCTTGCAAAAACGAAGATTGCAACGACAAGTTATTGGGGTCCAGAAGCCGAATTTTTCATTTTTGATGACATCCGTTTTGATCAGGGTGAAAACTTTGGTTATTACTATATTGATTCTGTGGAAGGAGATTGGAATACAGGCCGTGACGAAAAACCAAACCTCGGTTATAAACCTCGTTACAAAGAAGGTTACTTTCCGGTTCCTCCGCATGACACTTTACAAGATATTCGTTCTGAGATCATGCTGACACTTCGGAAAACTGGCGTTCCGGTCGAAGTTCACCACCATGAAGTGGCAACGGGCGGTCAATGTGAAATTGACATTCGCTATTCCACTTTGACCAAAATGGCGGATAACTTACTCATGTACAAATACGTCATTAAAAACATTGCGCGTCGGCACAACAAAGTGGCGACTTTCATGCCGAAACCAATTTTCAAAGATAATGGAAGCGGGATGCACGTCCACCAAAGTCTTTGGAATGGCGGTACGAATCTTTTCTATGATGGAAAAGGTTATGCTTTGATCAGTGAAATGTGCAAGTGGTACATCGGCGGGTTATTAAAGCACGCTCATGCACTCTGTGGCATCATCGCCCCCACCACGAACTCCTACAAGAGACTCGTGCCTGGCTATGAAGCTCCTGTGAATCTGGTGTACTCAGCGCGGAATCGTTCGGCGGCTGTTCGCATTCCGATGTATTCGACGAATCCTAAAGCGAAGCGGATCGAGTTCCGTACGCCGGAACCGAGCTGCAATCCGTACCTTGCCTTTTCAGCAATGCTTATGGCAGGTTTGGATGGGATTCAAAATAAGATCGACCCAGGCCAAGCGGTTGATAAGAATCTTTATGATCTTGAGCCCGAACAACTCGCCAAGATTAAGAGTGTCCCAGCATCGCTTGATAAGGCGCTTGATGCTCTTGAAGCTGATCATGAATTCATGTTGAAGGGCGATGTATTTACCAAGGACGTGATTGAGACTTGGATTGCCTACAAGCGTGAATGTGAATTTGATCAAGTCAGGCTTCGTCCGCATCCGCATGAGTTTTATCTCTACTTTGACATTTAATTAATTGTTGAAGTTGCGTCAAAAAGGGGACAGGTAAAAATTTCATACCTGTCCCCTTTTTATTTCTAGGGACCTTTGCTTTAACTGTTTAAGAGTTTAAGAATTGTCTTCGCTGCGCGTTTGCTCGCCCCTGTTGGACCAAGCAATTTTCTGACTTCTTCAAGGTTGGTTATCATTTCAGAGCGCATTTGTTCATTGTTTAAAAGAGACAGCACTTCCTCTGAAATTGTTTCAGGGTGTGCGTCTTCTTGAATATATTCGGAAATGATTTTTTTTCCTGCAATGATGTTAGAAATTCCGAGAAAAGGAATGCGAATTAAATGTTTGCCTAGAAAATAAGTTAGCCAGGCCGCTTTATAAATCAAGACAAACGGGATTTTCAAGATTGTAGTTTCGAGCGTTGCCGTCCCCGACGTAACAATTGCACAATCAGAAACTACTGCAATGTCATACATCCGATTTCGAATTCGGACTAGTTTGATTTGGTTCTCAAAGGGTTTTAAAATTGAATCATAAATTTCTTTAGAGACATTCGAACTTTCTGAAAGGAGAAAAGTGATGCGTTTCTCGCGCTGAGCAATCTGCCGAGCTGTTTCCATAATGATTGGAAGGATTCTTTCAATTTCGGACTTTCGAGAGCCCGGTAAAAGTCCAACCGTTTTTTCTTCTCCGATTCCAAATTCTCTTTTAAGTTCTGATTTTTCTTTGGATGCTTGGACAGATTCGAGAAGCGGGTGGCCAACCCAGGTGACGGGAATTCCTGCATTTTGATAGAGCGCTTCTTCAAATTTGAAAAGAACGAGCATGTGATGAACAACGCGTTTGATGGTATGAATTCGCCGTTTACCCCAAGCCCAAATCTGTGGAGAAACATAATAAAAAACAGGGAATTGTTTTTTTATTTTTTTGGCAAAACGGATATTAAAACCTGGATAATCAATGAGAACAATACACGTAGGTTTTAGATTCTGAACATGAGTTAATGCGTCATAAAAAATTTTCCGGATCTTCAGATATTGTTTTACGACATCACTAAACCCAAGAGCCGAAATGGTGGTGAGATCGTAAATCAGCTTGACACCCGCCGCTTGCATTTTCGGCCCGCCAAGCCCTTCAAATCGAAGGCTTGGGTTTTCTTCTTTGAGCGCATGGACAAGTTCCGCCCCTCGCGCATCTCCGGAGGGTTCGCCTGCGATAAGAAAGATAGTTTTTGGTTCAATCATGACCATCCCTGACATTTTAATCAATTTTTTCCGTCTGTGAGCGGCGAACGGTCAGCCATCAGCTTCCGATAGATATTTTTCATTGTTGCTGATGACAGTCCTAGCGCTTTGATTTATATTTGGTTTTTGTTTGAGAGTAGCGCTAGGGCAGGCATTGGAATGCTTGGGAGCGTTTTTTTTAATTTCGGCAATGATGCGAATAGCAAGTGAAAGTGCTTCGCGCGCTTCAACATCAGGTTTGCCAAGTGAGCTTCCGTTCAAAATGGAAATCACAAAATTTTCGAGTTCTTTTTTGAGCGGTTCTTCTTTCTCAATTTCCATTTCTTCGCGAGTAATTGAAAATCCTGCTTTCTTAAAAATTTGAGCGGTTTGTGTTTGATAATCGAGCGAGATATAAGCATCTTCTTGGAAAATCCGAATTTTTCTCTGCCGCTCGGGTGTGAGTCTTGAAGCAGTGAGATCACAAACAGCCCCATTTTTAAATTTAATCCGAACGTTTGCAATGTCTTCAAAAGGTGTCAGGACATTAATTCCTACAGCGTCCAGGCTTGCGATTTCTGATTTGACAAGTTGTAACATGATGTCTAAATCATGGATCATCATGTCAAGAACGACACCGCAGTCGGTGATGCGAGGTGTGAAGGGGCCTAAGCGATGAATTTCGATAAAGCGAATGTCCCGGGCGATCTTTTCGACGCGTTCAAGCGCTGAATTAAATCGTTCGACATGACCAACCTGGAGTGCGAGTTTCTTTTCAGTGGCAATTTGTATCAGTTCGTCTGCTTCGTCCAATTTGTTTGTGATTGGTTTTTCAATCAATGTGTGGATTCCGTTTTGGAGACATTCTTTCGCGATGGCGTAATGTGAGGAAGTGGGAGCGGCAATGCTGACGGCTTCGACGTGCGGTATGAGTTTTCGAAAATCTGTGAAAAAAGGAACTTGATATTCTTTGGCTTTCTCTGCTTTTTGCTGGTCAGAATCGCAAATGCCGGTTAGTTGAACATTTGGTGAATTGGCATAAATTCGGACATGTTCTTTACCAAGATGCCCCACACCAATTACGCCAACTTTCAATTTCCGCTCTGTTTTCATGGAAACCGAATTTTATCAGGTTTGGCTGCGCCGAGAAAGCAAAATGATTAGAGCTGCAAGTTTCTATCGTGATGGTTCATTGACAGGAGCTCTCACTTTCAGTACCATAGCATCTTACTGTAAGATCATGCAATTTCTCAAGTTAGGCAAATTATGGGAACCTATCAACGATTAGTTTCTTACGTTTACCCTTATAAGAGTAGATTTGTAGTCGCGACTCTGTGCATGTTTTTATTTTCAGCAGCAAATGCACTGGTCTCCGGAGCTCTCTATGTAGTCGTAAACGGATTTTATAATGAAGGTGCCGTGTCGATTAAAAACGTACCTCATGCCCCCGCGTTTGTTACCGCAATTAGTTTTCCAGTTCACATGATTCCATTTTTGGTTTTTGGCGTTTTCTTGATCCGCGGACTTTTCGATTATGCTTCTAACTACCTTATGGCGGATGTTGGCATGCGCGCCATCCGGAAGATTCGAGACGAGCTTTATGAACATATGATTAATTTCTCTCTGGATTTCTATACGAAAGGTCGGACTGGTGACTTGATGAGCCGAATCATGAATGATGTCGGGTTCATTCAGGGAGGAATTACCGATGTGATTATTGATTTAGTCAAACAACCTCTTGTAATTTTGCTCAATATCCCTATGGTGTTTTTTTGGGGCGGGCCGCTTGCTTTTTATGCTGTTTTAATTTTCCCCTTGGTTTTGATTCCGATTGCTTTTTTTGGCCGCAAATTACGCAAATTGACCAAGCGAATGCAAGAACGGACGGCTGATATTCTATCCGTCATGGAAGAAGTTTTTACAGGAATTCGTGTTGTCAAAGCATTTAATATGGAGCAAAGCGAAATTGATCGATTTAAACGGATTAATAAAAGTGTTTTCGATTTTTTAAGAAAAACAATCCGCATCACGATTGTTCAACGGCCATTGATAGAAGTATTCGGTGCCATCGGTGCTGGTTTTGCGCTTTGGTTTGGGTATCGCCACTTGCCGCCAGACCGGTTTGTTGCGTTTATCGGTTCACTTTTTATTTTTTATGAACCTCTTAAGAAATTAGGCAAGGTGAATAGCACCATTCAACAGTCGGTTGCGGCAGGAAACCGTATCTTTGAGATGATGGACCAAGTTCCTTCGGTTGAAGCAAAACCTAATGCTTTGAAGCTGACGCTTCCGATTACATCGATAGAATTTCAAAGTATTTCTCTCGCTTATCAATCGCGGATTGAAGTGCTTTCAGACATCAGCCTGAAAGTGGATGTAGGGAAAATTCTTGCGATTGTTGGGCCAAGCGGCGCCGGAAAAACTTCTCTCGTGAATTTAATTCCGCGTTTTTACGATCCAACACATGGAGCCATCTGGATTAATGGTGTTGATATTCGAAATTACGATTTGAAATCGCTCAGAAATCAAATTGGAATTGTCAC
>JACQQN010000091.1 GCA_016206995.1 Candidatus Omnitrophota bacterium
ATCTCTGACCAAACGGAAGAAACAAACTTCCGGAAAATCGCTATTTTAAAAGCAGCGCGATTCCCTTCCGAATCGTTTGCACTTACCTTTCAAACGCTCATTGCCAAACAAACTGAAAGTTTTGAAATCCGAAAACTGTGCCTTGTCGTCCTAATGAATTACATACCATCCAAAAATCCATTGTCCTTTCTAAATCAAACTCTCATCAGAGAAAAGGACGCGCGGATGCAGAAAGAATTAAAAGAAGCAATCGCAGAGTTGAAGGGAAAAAAGTAAGTTCACTTTTGCTTTTTGGAAAGAATTTTTCGGAAAGAGAATGTCGTCAACCAAATAATCACGCCCCAACTCAACAACATAAAAATCCAGCCGCTTAATTTCATGGAACAATCTGCCTGATTTTATGCTTTTGTTGCCAAGCAATCCGAACAAAAATAAGAATTAAAACAAGAACCCCCGTCATCAAAAATCGTGCAAACCAAATGTACGTATAGTTCTCGGGCTTCACATTCCGCATGAAAATCACATCGACACCACTTTGAAAAAACCAAACGCCCAGTAAAATAAGCAGGTAGCCAAGTGTGACATACTTGATAATATAGTAAAAAAATCTTGGGATTTTAATGTCGCGGCCTTGGCTGATTTCCCGCCACGCTTTATCAGCGCCAAACACCCAGACAAAGAGAATGACCTCTACAATTGCAAAAAGTACCAAACCAAATGTTCCAATCCAGAAATCCATCTCGTCCAAAAAACCATTCTTGAGGAAAAAAATAACGGGTTGAGTCAAAAAGAAAGCAAGCGCACCCAAAATCACGGCGGCGGTTTTGCGCTCAATCTTAAATTCCTCTTGCAAAAATGCCATGAGCGGTTGCGCCATCGCCACCGAGGAAGTAATCCCTGCGATAAAAAGAAGGAGAAACCAAATTGTTCCAAAAAATTGCCCAAGCGGAAGTTTCTGAAAAATAATGGGCATGGCAAAAAAACCAAGATTGAAGGAACCTCCCGCTGCAACGGCTTGCGTCTCTTGCAATCCAAAAAACGCAACTGCTACTGGAATCGCAATGGAACCCCCAAGAATAACTTCCGCAAATTCATTTGCTGAGGTGGTTGCAAGCCCGGACAGCACGACGTCATCTTTTGGTTTTAAATAACTCGCATATGTTTGAATGGCACCAAAACCAACGCTTAATGTAAAGAAAACTTGTCCCGTCGCCGCAAGCCAAACTTTGACATCTTTGAGTGCATTGAAATTTGGATTCCAAATAAAGGCAAGACCGTTCAAAACACTATTTTCTGGATGGGCGGGATCCGGCGCTCCTAGTGTGAATACACGAACGACTAAGATTAAACCAAAAATAAATAAAGTCGGCATTGCCCACTTTGCAAGCCATTCGATTCCTTTTGTCAAACCTCGTGACAAAATCCAAATGTTAAGGGCAAATGTGATTAGAAAAAAGAGGTAGGCCGTACCAAAACCATTGAAATACTGGTTTTTGACAGTTCCCTGATAAGCAGATAAAAACTGAGTCATCTGTTCGTGTGTTTCGATGCCAAAGTATTTACCAGTAAATGAAAAAACGCTATACGCAAGCGTCCACGATTCAATATAAGTGTAGTAAATGATCAAGCAAAATGGAATTGCAATTCCAATTGCACCAAGATATTTCGCAAGCGGATGATGCCATAAATAATGAAACATCCCGGGCGTTGTTCCGTGACCGTATTTTCCACCAAAACGGCCAATTCCCCATTCAATCCACATCAACGGAAGACCTAAGAGAAAAAGAGCGACAAAATAAGGAATCATGAACGCACCACCGCCATTCGTGGCACATTGAACGGGAAATCTTAAAAAATTTCCAAGCCCAATGGCATTACCTGCCATTGCGAGCACAAGTCCAATTCGAGTTGCCCAGGCTTCCCGCGGAACGTGATGATACGCAACTGCCTCTTTTGTATGTTTTTTAATCGCCATGTTCTAATTGGTTTTTTGTTTCTGATGAGAATACCACTCTTTAATAATCGGAATAAATGAAAGAAAAATAACGACTAAAATGACCCAATGAACGTACTTTTCAATGTTAGGAATTGCACTTCCCAGAAAATAACCGATCAACGTCATGCTGAACACCCAACTAATTCCACCGACAATGTTGTAAAGGAGAAATTGTTGATATTTCATCTTACCAACCCCAGCAACTGTTGGGGCAAACGTTCGCACAATCGGTACAAAACGAGCGATGACGATCGTTTTTGGACCATATTTATCGTAAAACTTCTTTGTTCTTACAAGATGATCTTTGTGAAAGAAAAAAGAGTCTTCGCGATTAAAAATCCGGGGACCTAAGTGATACCCAATCCAATAACCTGTCGTATCGCCGATAATTGCAGCGACGCAAAGCAACAAGTTAAGTACCCAAATATTGAGCACACCATCAACTGCTGCGAGAAGACCAGCGGTGACAAGCAACGAATCTCCAGGAAGGAAAAAACCGGCGAGAAGCCCTGTTTCAGCAAAAACAATGAAGACAAGAACTACGTAGCCGCCCCAGCGGATAAGTTCATCAAATTGATAAAGACGGGAGAAAAACTCTTGGAATGCTTCGATCATTGGCCAACAGGATAGCAACCTTTTAAAAAAATTCAAGCTTTTTTAGAAATTCTGCAGCAAGGTTTTTCGCAGCAAATTAACGAGGAGCGCCATTATTTTAGTTTTGTAAGATTGTTGTTTTCCGATAATTGGACTTTGTTGTTTTCGGCGACCATTTTTTGAACTTCTTGTGTAATAGGAGTCGCCGTCGTTTCGGCAATCGATTGAGTCACTGTTTTCGCAACACTTTCCTGGATGCTCCGAAGCGTCTCAGTCAAAAGCTCTCTTTGAAGAAATTCGGAAATCAAGTCCCCGCCTCCGTGGGAAAAATCGGGCACGTAAGCATTACCGCCACCACCTCCACCCCCGCCCTCAGGGGGAGAACCGTATCCACCTCCGTCTCGTGGCGAGCCCGTGATTGCCATACCAGGACCGTTTTCATTAGGGTTGGTGCCACCGCCTTCAGGACCGGGACCGCCTCCGCCACCTCCAGGAAAATCAGGAAGATTAACAATAGGAGGCTCAGGAAAGTCTGGCGCGGGTGGTTGAGGAGGAGGCTGATTTGCAGGAGGTAGCTCGCCATTAGGTCTTCTTCTCCCGGGTTCTGATTCGCCGGCGGGACGAACCACCGGAAGTTGGCGTTCAAACCGGTCACCGAAAAAATGAGGTAAAACTCCTAAATAATAATCGAGATCATAATCGAAATCTTGTGTTCCACTTCGTATTTGGTGAGCATCAACTTTCGTCGTCAAGCCGATGGCGCGGCTTGAAAAGCTATTTTCATCACGACTGCCTGCTACTTTTCTAGTTTCCTTTTTCTCTTGCTGGACACTCTCGGCTTTTTCCTCAGCATACAAAATGCTCTGGGAAAATAAAAAAGCAATCCCAAAAAGTCCTATTGCAAACAATGTGGCGCCCCGTCTCACCTTTTCTTTTTCCGCTACTCGCACCATGTTTTCCTATCCTTTCTTATGCTCAATGGCTTCGATCTCAATCGCTAAGGGTATAAAATTCCACCCTTAAAGAATAACATCAAAACAGACGGCTTGGAAAGCCGGCGGAGAATTATCATCCACTTTCTAAATTAAATAAGAAAGTATATGGAACTGATGGTTAGAAGAGGAATGATCAAAAGTCGTGGTATTGCAAGAGGAGATTGCAAAAAACAAAGAATTGCTTGAAAATCTTGTTGAAGGTTTGGTTAACGCGAACAATCTTAAATGACTCTTTTGGTAAAAGCGTGGGCAATTTAATTCAGGGGTATGTAAAAAGAGCTTACTTTTTATATTCGTTCTTTAAATTATCTTTTAGTGCCGATTCTTCCTTTTTCATCTCTCCCCTAACCTTCATCTCTTCTTTGTTCAATTTCTCAAAGGTAACCGTCTTTTCACGCTCAATCAATTTTTCTTCCATGTCATGTACTAAAGATTCATTTTTTTGAAGTTCTCTAAGAAACATCTCAATTGCTTCAGTGTCAATTGGAGGTGGAGAAAACTCAAAATCTGTGGGAACAGCTTCTGAGTAGGAAAACCCTTCAGCGGCATTCTGAGGTGGAGGCGGTGCGGCCCCTCCCGATGGCCGTCGCTGATCGCCCCCTTCATAAGATACAACTGCAGTCATAAGAGAGCCTGCAACTTGGGAACTTACTTGTTGAAAAATGCTCGTAGATTCTTCTGAAGTTTCATTGGGGTTCCTTGGTAATCCATCCGGATCTTCTTCCTGATTATCGTTCTCGCCATTTCGTGGTCTCCCAGGAGGCGAACGATACAACGGCGCGTCTCTTGCGCCGGAATTGTTTTGATCAGGATCGGAAGATGGTATTGCAGAAACTTTCGGGCCGAAATCAGGCTGATGCAAATACATCGCTGGCAACCTTGGCCTGACATCAGGTCTACCATCCCCAACCGCGAAGAGTAGAGAATCGCTCATGAAATTTGAGAAAACACCTAATGCCATATCAATGTCGTAATCCAAATTGGAGCTTTTGTTTTCCAAAAGCTTTTGCTTGGATGGACTGCTCTTCGTTACTTTGTTTGAAGCATATAAAGAATTTGATGGGAGGGAAAAAATAGCTATCGCAAGCACAAATAAGACCCATAAAAACCTTTGCGCAGAGAAACTTTCCTTTTCCATGATTAATGCATCTTTCATTTCACGAAACTTATTTCAGAGCTCTGACTCACCGCCGGCTCTTTTTCTCTCCTTTCAAGTGCACCCGCACCTGTTAATTGCCTTGCTCATGCGTTTTAGTTTGACTTTCTTTTGTTATTTAAAAAGTACCTCATCAATTCTTAAAATCAAGAGCACAAAATACAAAAATAAACAAATAAGAGGTTTGATATTAACTGTGAACGGAGTAAAGGCTCACGAGTTCAATAAGTAAGTGCGTCGCTCTAATGGAATTAAAAAGGCAGAATAAAAGCGTCATGTTCCATAAGTCAAATGTCGATAGAAATAGAGGTGTAAAAATGAAAAAGGAGGCAAAAATGAAAAAATGCCCTATCTGTAAACTCGCAGTCTTGCTTGCAGGAATTGGTGCTTTGAATTGGGGTCTGGTGGCACTCTTTAATTTTAACTTGGTTGCTACGCTGCTTGGTGACATGACAACCGCCGCAAAAGTCGTATATATCGTCGTAGGGGTTGCTGGACTTTTGCTTCTTGTGTCACTTGTAAAACCGTGTCCTTGCGGTAATAAACAGTAACTTCAAATTGAAAGTGTGAGAATATAACACTGTTCTAGTCCGAACGGTTAATCAACGTTCGACGTCTGGTTTGCACGATGGTCGGGGGAGGACAACTGACCTGTCACAACTAATGTGCCAGCAGGCGAAGGGGAATAATTACCGCTAATTTCATGATTTTTTGAACCGTCTTGGATCATTACTTCTATATCAGGTGGAGGTAATTTAAGTCTAAACATATCATCCTCAGAAAAATTGTCCAGACG